>NZ_JAKUFF010000030.1:0-48530 GCF_022663305.1 Bacillus cereus group sp. BfR-BA-01408
GGCAGAGAGGTCACACCCGTTCCCATACCGAACACGGAAGTTAAGCTCTCTAGCGCCGATGGTAGTTGGGACCTTGTCCCTGTGAGAGTAGGACGTCGCCAAGCAACTAAAAACACAAGTCTTTTGACTTGTGTTTTTTTGTGTTTTCAAACAGTATGCAAAAAGAAGTAATGGTAATACAAACACGTTGCCCAAGGATGAATCATATTATATAAGAAATCGATGTATATTTTTCTGTAAATTGTTAAGGAATAGAAGTATAAAATATGTCCATTTAAATTAAATAGGGAGGGAAAGATATGAAATCACAAAACGAAGTTTGTATTGTTTGTGAGACAGAAAGAAAAGAAGGGATATATGTTTATAATAATTTAATATGTTATGAATGTGAAAAGGACATGGTGAATACAGAAACAAATGATCCGAAGTATATATATTATTTAAAACAGCTTCGGAAATTAGAAGTATCATATTTTTAAATAGGCATATGCCTATTATTTTTTTTGTTCTGTATAATAGATAAAGAATGAAATAATAAGGAAGAGATATAGATGAATCAAAATCGCATACCTTTATATGAAGCATTAATAGAGTTTAAAGAAAGAAGGCCGTTATCTTTTCATGTTCCAGGTCATAAAAATGGTTTAAACTTCCCTCAAGGGGCAGTAGAGGAGTTTAAAGATATACTATCTATCGATGTAACTGAGTTATCAGGGTTAGATGATTTACATAGTCCGTTTGAATGTATAGATGAGGCACAACAATTATTAGCTGATGTATATGAAGTGGAAAAAAGTTATTTTTTAATTAATGGTTCAACAGTCGGGAACTTAGCAATGATTTTGTCTTGCTGTAGGGAACATGATATTGTTCTTGTACAAAGAAATTGTCATAAATCAATTATTAATGGTTTAAAATTAGCAGGAGCAAATCCAATTTTTTTAGATCCATGGATTGATGAAGCTTATAACGTACCCGTGGGAATTCATGATGAGATTATTAAGGAAGCAATTGAAAAATATCCAAATGCGAAAGCACTTATTTTAACACATCCTAATTATTATGGTATGGGGATGGATTTAGAGGCAAGCATTGCTTATGCACATGCACATAAAATTCCTGTGTTAGTAGATGAAGCGCATGGAGCTCATTTTTGTTTAGGCGGGGCATTTCCAAAGTCAGCTTTAGCATATGGTGCAGATATTGTAGTTCATTCCGCACATAAAACATTACCTGCGATGACGATGGGATCCTATTTACATATAAATAGCCGCTTAGTGAAAGAAGAAAGAGTTTCTACTTATTTAAGTATGCTACAATCTAGTAGTCCATCGTATCCAATTATGGCTTCTCTTGATATTGCACGCTTTACGATAGCGCGTATAAAAGAAAAGGGACATGATGAAATTGTCGAGTTTTTACGGGGGTTTAAAGAAGAATTGTCTTCTATCCCACAAATAGCTATTTTACAATATCCATTACAAGACGAGCTAAAAGTTACCGTACAGACACGTTGTCAGTTATCAGGATACGAATTACAATCTGTATTAGAAAAGGTTGGTATATATACCGAAATGGCAGATCCATATAATGTCTTATTTATTTTGCCTTTGCAAGTAAATAAGAAGTATATGAAGGCTATAGAGATGATCCGGGCGGCATTGCAATCTTATGAGGTGAAAGACAAGACAGAATCTATTCGTTATACTTATAAAGGAGAAATTTCTCCTTTACCGTATACATATAAACAACTGGAAGGATATGAAACAAAAGTAGTATCTGTAGAAGAAGCAGTTGGGATGATAGCGGCGGAAATGGTAATTCCATATCCACCTGGTATTCCATTGATTATGTATGGGGAAAGAATTACTTCAGAACATAAAGAGCAAATTATGCATTTAGAGAGAGCAGGCGCCCGTTTTCAAGGTAGCACGAAATATATGAAAGTGTATGATATAGAAAGTAGGTTTTAGGATGAAGGGATTATTTGTAACAATTGAGGGGCCAGAAGGTTCGGGTAAAACAACGTTAATTCAAGGTTTATTGCCATACTTTGAACAAAAGGAACAAAAGGTAATGGCGACGAGAGAACCAGGTGGTATTGCAATTTCTGAGGATATTAGAACGATTTTACATAAGCAAGAATATACGATGATGGAAGCACGTACAGAGGCACTTCTATATGCCGCTGCACGTAGACAACATTTAGTGGAAAAAGTTATGCCGGCACTTAATGAGGATTACCTTGTATTATGTGATCGTTTTATAGATAGCTCTTTAGCGTATCAAGGCTATGCAAGAGGGTTAGGTATGGATAAAGTATTTGAAATCAATCGTTTCGCAACAGAAGATTGCATGCCTAGTTTAACAATTTACCTAGACATTGAACCAGAGGTTGGTTTAGCTCGAATTGCAAAAGATGCAGGACGTGAAGTGAATCGGTTAGATATGGAAGATATCACTTTCCATAAACGTGTGCGTGAAGGGTATTTACAAGTTGTAGAACGTTTCTCGGATCGTATTGTATTAGTAAATGCTGATCAACCAATGGAAAAACTTATAGAAGAAGTTATTCAAGTTATAGAAGATAAATTGTTATAATAGAAGGAAAGAATGAAATAAGTGAGGTATGCATTATGACGAAGACGTGGGAGCAGCTTTCTGCTATACAACCCATCGGTGTAAAAATGTTGATGAATAGCATCGCAAAAGAGCGTATATCCCACGCTTACTTGTTAGAGGGAGGGAAAGGGACAGGAAAGTTTGCGACAGCAATTCAAATGGCAAAGAGTTTCCTCTGTTCTCAGCGGAATGGGGTAGAGCCTTGTCATGTATGTACAAATTGTAAGCGAATTGATTCAGGTAACCACCCAAACTTACATATTGTAAAACCAGACGGATTATCTATTAAGAAGCAGCAAATTCATGATTTACAAGAAGAGTTTTCAAAAACAGGATTAGAAGCAAATAAAAAAGTATATGTTATTGAGCACGCAGACCGTATGACAGCAAATGCGGCGAATACACTGTTAAAATTTTTAGAAGAACCAAGTAGTGATACAACAGCTATTTTACTTACTGAACAAAGTCATCAAATTTTAAATACGATTTTATCTCGTTGTCAAGTTGTTACATTTAGACCGTTACCTACGGAATCTTTAATTAGAAGATTACAGGATGAAGGTGTTACGACATCTTTATCGACACTTGCTGCACAACTCACAAATAGTTTTGATGAAGCTTTAGCTTTATGTAGTGATGAATGGTTTGCACAAGCACGAGCTTTAGTGATAAAATTATGTGAAGCGCTCGAAAAAGATAAAGCCTCTATTTTTTTTGTACAAGAAAAATGGGGAAAACACTTTGGAGAGAAAGAACAATTACAGCAAGGTTTAGATATGTTACTCCTTATTTATAAGGATTTATTATATGTTCAACTTGGAGAAGAAGATCGTCTTGTTTTTCATGAGCAGAAAGAGATGTTTGAATCTTTCTCCTACGCTCAGAAGCGCATTGTATCAGCTCTCTTTAATATATTAGAGGCAAAAAATAGAATCAACGCTAATGTAAATGCGCAGCTTGTGTTCGAACAGTTAGTGTTGCGGTTGCAGGAGGGATGACCGTTTTGTATGATGTAGTAGGTGTTCGCTTTAAGAAGGCCGGAAAGGTGTATTACTTTGATCCGAATCAGTTCGATATCTCTGAAAATGAGTTTGTAATTGTAGAAACGGTAAGAGGTATTGAATACGGAAAAGTAGTTATTACCAAAAAGCAAGTTGATGAAAACGACGTTGTATTACCGCTAAAAAAGGTTATTCGCATTGCAAATGAAAACGATCGTACCATTGTTGAAGAGAACAAACATGCTGCAAAAGAAGCATATCAAGTTTGTCAGCAAAAGGTAGTAGAACATAATCTTGATATGAAACTTGTAGATGTAGAGTATACGTTCGATCGCAATAAAATTATTTTCTACTTTACTGCGGATGGTCGGATTGATTTTCGCGAACTAGTGAAGGACTTAGCAGCAATTTTTAGGACAAGAATTGAACTAAGACAAATTGGTGTTCGTGATGAAGCGAAAATGCTTGGTGGTATTGGTCCATGTGGTCGTATGCTTTGTTGTTCTACTTTTTTAGGGGATTTTGAACCTGTATCCATTAAGATGGCAAAGGATCAAAATTTATCATTAAATCCTGCAAAAATCTCTGGTTTATGTGGTCGCTTAATGTGTTGCTTAAAATATGAGAACGATGAATATGAGGCAGCAAAGGAACAACTTCCTGATTTAGATCAACGTATACAAACCCCGCATGGTACTGGCCGTGTTATCGGATTAAATATTTTAGAAAGATTAATTCAAGTGGAACTAGTAGACAAGGAACGGATAGTAGAATATACGTTAGATGAGTTAGTGAATAAAGGGGTCGTTTCGAGTCAAACCACAGATTAATGAGGTGGGTGCTTGTGGAGAAAAAAGATATTTTTGCATCGGTTTCTAGTATGGAAGAGCAAATTGGACATTTATACAAACAGTTGGGAGAATTAAAACAACATCTTGCAGAGTTACTGGAAGAAAACCAACATATAAAAATGGAAAATGAAAATTTGCGACACCGCTTTGAAGAAGTGCAGATTAAAGAAAAACAAAAAACTCAAAAACGTAAAGAAGTGAAGCCGAAGACAGATATTGGTGAAGGCTACGATAATTTAGCAAGACTATATCAAGAAGGTTTTCATATTTGTAATCTGCATTATGGAAGTGTACGTAAAGAGGGAGATTGTTTATTCTGCCTGTCATTTTTAAATAAAAAGTGAAATTACCTTTCCAATAATAATTGGAAAGGTAATTTTTTATACATGAGAGTAGAATCGAATATGTTTTTTATTAGTAGAAGATGAAATAGGGTAGGTTAAGTGTAAGAAAAGGAGCAACATATGAATTTATATGAAGATGAACGTTTAGATTACTTATTAGCACAAGATTTGAAGATTATACAAAGCCCATCAGTATTTAATTTCTCGTTAGATGCTGTTTTACTTGCAGACTTTGCTTGGGTGCCAATTCAAAAAGGTAATTTACTTGATTTGTGTACAGGTAATGCCGTTGTGCCCCTTCTATTAAGTACAAGGACGAAAGGGAATATTACTGGTGTAGAAATTCAAGAACGCTTATATGATATGGGAATAAGAAGTGTTCAATACAATAAGTTGGAAGAAAGAATTCACTTAATACACGGGGATTTGAAAGATATGCCGGAGAAACTTGGACGTCATCAATATGATGTTGTCACATGTAATCCGCCTTATTTCCAAACACCTGCAACTTCTGAAAAAAATATGAATGAACATTTAGCAATAGCTCGTCATGAAATTATGTGTACACTAGAGGATGTTGTATCTGCAAGTAGTCAGCTAGTAAAGCAAGGCGGGAAAGTAGCATTTGTACATCGTCCAGGTCGTTTACTAGACATTGTTACATTAATGCGTAAGTATAAAATTGAACCGAAGCGTGTACGATTTGTTTATCCTAAGGCAGGAAAAGAAGCGAATACATTGTTAATTGAAGGAATTAAGGACGGAAACGCAGATTTAAAAATATTGCCACCTCTTTTTGTATATGGAGAAAATAATGAATATACAAAGGAGATTCGTTCTATTTTATATGGAGAAGAATAAGCATTGTTTTTATGTAGTGGAGTGCTCTGATGGAAGTTACTATGCTGGATATACAAATCATATAGAGAAGCGGATTGAGACCCATAATAGCGGAAAAGGGGCTAAGTATACGCGTGCTAGACTTCCTGTTGCTTTAAAATACGTAGAGTTTCATGAAGATAAGCGTACAGCTATGCAAGCAGAGTACTATTTTAAGCAATTAAATAGAAAACAAAAAGAAGAATATATGCAAAAAGGAGAACCTTATGTGGCAACAAAAAAGTTTTCAACAAAATGAAAAGGGCGTTTTATATTTAGTACCAACCCCTATTGGGAATTTAGAAGATATGACATTTCGTGCAATCCGAATTTTAAAAGAAGCGGATTTAATTGCTGCTGAAGATACGAGACAAACGAAAAAACTTTGTAATTACTTCGAAATTGAAACGCCTGTTATGAGTTACCATGAGCATAATAAGGAAGTAAGTGGGAAGAAAATATTAGATAAGTTAGACGAAGGAAAGACAGTAGCACTTGTTAGTGATGCTGGTATGCCGTGTATTTCCGATCCAGGTTACGATATTGTTGTAGAGGCTGTAGCGGAACAGTATCATGTTATCCCGCTTCCTGGGGCAAATGCAGCCCTTACAGCATTAATTGCATCAGGCCTTGAAACAAAACAGTTTTATTTCTATGGATTTTTACAAAGAAATAAAAAAGAAAGAAAAATGGAGTTAGAGAAGCTTCGTTATATACAAACTACAATGATGTTTTATGAAGCACCTCACCGTTTGGATGATACTTTAATCTCGATGCAAGAAGTATTGGGAAATAGAGAAATTGTATTGTGCCGAGAGTTAACAAAAAAATTCGAGGAATTTATTCGTGGAACAGTTGAAGAAGCAATTGAGTGGACGAAACAAAATGAAGTTCGTGGTGAGTTTTGTATTTTAGTAGCTGGTTCAACGGAAGAACCTGCTCCAGAGGAACAATGGTGGGAAACTATTTCGGTATATGACCATATTGAACATTATATAAACGAAAAAGGTATGAATTCAAAAGAGGCGATAAAAACAGTTGCTAAAGATCGAGATTTGTCGAAACGCGATGTATATCAAATCTATCATGTCGATAAAAAATAAGCTTCTCATAATTGAGAAGCTTATTTTGCTGTTTCGATATAATCTTGAAGCTCATTTAAGATTTGCTCAGCGCCTTCTTTGCTTAAGATAATTTTACCTTCAGCTAAAGATAGGTTACCATCAGATACTTCACCAGTTACTTGGCAAGTCATGTTTGGCTTATATTTTTTTAAGATGATTTTCTCGTCATCAACATAGATTTCAAGAGCATCCTTTTCTGCAATACCTAAAGTACGGCGTAATTCAATCGGAATTACTACACGACCTAATTCATCAACTTTACGAACGATACCAGTAGATTTCATAATTCTTTTCCTCCTAAAGAAATAGTTTATAAGTTTCGAGTCTATTTTTAGATTCGTCATTTTTCGACAAAATACCCTATGGACATATGATACCAATCATTTACATTTCCGTCAATTCTTTAATTCTATATTTTTTAAAAAGATTTATAGATTTCTTACTTCTTATATATAATAGAATTTGAGTAATTTCTACTATTATTTCACTTTATTTTCAGAAAAGTCCAGAAATTATAGGTAATGACTGTATATTTTCTTGAAATATGAGTAATAGATGATAAATATAAAAATATGAAGTTGTTTTTATCCTGCATTAACGAGTAGTAAGATTCTAAATTTTAAATTCGGCTGGGTCAAAGAAGTTAAGTGGAAGTCGGATTGCTCGTAAAAGTCCGATTGGTGTGGGTTGATAATCCGTGGGAATGAACAAGATCCTCACAGATTAAAGTTTCACTTTATATATAAGTTTTTGATATACTATTTATAAATACATATGAGGTTATCCGGGAGGTCCAAAACAATGACAAAGGAAAACAAATCCTTTTATATTACTACCCCAATTTATTATCCAAGTGGAAAATTACACATTGGACATGCTTATACAACAGTAGCAGGGGATGCTATGGCACGATATAAGCGTATGCAAGGATATAATGTTCATTATTTAACAGGAACTGATGAGCATGGACAGAAGATCCAAAAGAAAGCAGAAGAATTAAATGTTACACCACAAGCATATGTGGATAACATCGTTGCAGGAATTAAAGAACTTTGGGAGAAGATGGATATCTCCTATGATGATTTTATTCGTACAACGGAAGATCGTCATAAAGATGTTGTCGAAAAAATCTTCAAGCAACTAGTAGATCAAGGTGATATTTATCTTGATGAATATGAAGGTTGGTATTCTGTACAAGATGAGACATTCTATACAGAGCATCAATTAGTAGATCCAATTATGGAAGGTGACAAAGTAGTTGGGGGGAAAAGTCCAGACAGTGGTCATGATGTAGAACTTGTTCGTGAAGAATCATATTTCTTTAGAATGGGTAAATATGTTGACAGACTATTAAAGTTCTATGAAGAGAATCCACATTTCATTCAGCCAGAGTCTCGTAAGAATGAAATGATTAATAACTTTATTAAACCAGGCTTAGAAGATTTAGCAGTTTCTCGTACTTCATTTGACTGGGGAGTTCGTGTTCCAGGTAATCCGAAACACGTTATTTACGTATGGGTTGACGCATTATCTAACTACATTACAGCATTAGGTTATGGAACAGAAAATGAAGAGATGTATAAGAAGTTCTGGCCAGCAGATGTGCATTTAGTTGGAAAAGAAATCGTTCGTTTCCATACGATTTATTGGCCAATCATTTTAATGGCATTAGATTTACCTCTTCCGAAAAAAGTCTTTGCTCACGGTTGGATTCTAATGAAGGATGGAAAGATGAGTAAGTCAAAAGGAAACGTAGTAGATCCAGTTACATTAATCGATCGTTACGGATTAGATGCATTACGTTATTACTTACTTCGTGAAGTTCCATTTGGATCTGATGGCGTATTCACACCAGAAGGATTTGTGGAGCGTATTAATTTCGATTTAGCAAATGACTTAGGTAACCTATTAAATCGTACAGTAGCTATGATTGATAAGTACTTTAACGGAGAAATTCCTGCATTTAAAGCAAATGTAACGGAATTTGATGAAACATTAGTAACGTTTGCACAGGATACATTGAAAAAAGTGGAAGAAGCAATGGAGAACATGGAATTCTCTGTAGCTCTAAGCTCAATTTGGCAATTGATTAGCCGTACGAATAAATATATTGACGAAACACAACCGTGGGTATTAGCGAAAGATGAGAATGATCGTGAAAAGTTAGCCTCTGTAATGGCTCACTTAGCAGAAGTACTTCGTCAAACAGGTATTATGCTTATGCCATTCTTAACAGTAGCACCAAGCAAGATGTTTGCTCAGCTTGGCCTTACTGAAGAAGCACATACATCTTGGGAAAGCCTGTCTACAATTGGATGCATTCCAGCTGGAACAAAAGTAGAAAAAGGAAACCCGATTTTCCCTCGTTTAGAAATGGAAGTAGAGGTAGCGTACATTAAAGAACAAATGAAAGCCTCTGCTCCTAAAGTAGAAGAGAAAAAAGAAGAAGAACCGAAGGCAGAAGAAATTACAATTGATGATTTCTTTAAAGTAGAATTACGCGTAGCTGAAGTTCTATCTGCGGAACCTGTGAAAAAAGCAGACAAGTTGTTAAAAATTCAACTAGACTTAGGCACAGAAAAACGTCAAGTGGTTTCTGGCATTGCAAAGTTCTATTCGCCGGAAGATTTAAAAGGTAAAAAAGTTATTTGTGTAACAAACTTAAAACCTGTAAAATTACGCGGTGAATTATCACAAGGTATGATTTTAGCAGGTGAAGAGAATGGCGTATTGTCATTAGCATCAATCGACCAAAATCTACCAAACGGTACAAAGATTAAGTAATTAAGACAAGAAAAGAGATGTTTCACGTGTAACATGTGTGAAGCGTCTTTTTTCTTTTTACACCTCAATTTTTGCATTAAGATTGTAGTATTGTTATCGTTAAGTTATAAAAGAGCTTATTTGCGTAGAATAAATTTGATTTCAATATAAAAGGAGTTATGTATTATGTTGTTTGATACACATTCACATTTGAATGCAGAGCAATTTGAAGAAGACTTGCAAGAAGTGATTGCCCGAATGAAAGAAGCGGGTGTTACTTATACAGTTGTTGTTGGTTTTGATGAAGTAACGATAAAAAAGGCGATTGAATTAGCTGAAGCCTATGATTTTATTTATGCTGCGGTTGGATGGCACCCTGTTGATGCAATCGACATGACAGAAGAGCATTTAGCTTGGTTAGAAGAACTTGCTTCTCATCCTAAGGTCGTTGCACTTGGAGAGATGGGCTTAGATTATCACTGGGATAAGTCTCCAAAAGAAATACAGAAAGAAGTATTCCGTAAACAAATTGCATTAGCGAAAAAAGTAAAATTGCCGATTATTATACATAACCGCGATGCAACTCAAGATATTATGGATATTCTAGAAGAAGAGAATGCAGCTGAAGTAGGAGGCATTATGCATTGCTTTAGCGGTAGCGTAGAGGTAGCGGAGCGATGTGTTGATATGAACTTTTTAATTTCGTTAGGTGGACCAGTTACATTTAAAAACGCTAAGAAACCGAAAGAAGTTGCTACGGAGATTCCATTAGAGAAATTATTAATAGAGACGGATTGTCCGTATTTAACACCGCATCCATTTCGCGGGAAACGAAATGAACCAAGTTATGTAAAACTCGTAGCAGAAGAAATTGCGAACTTAAAAGGAATTTCTTATGAGGAAGTAGCAGAAATGACAACGAAAAATGCAAAAGCTTTATTTGGCGTTGAATAAAAGAGTGGGAGAACCCATTCTTTTTTATTTTTGTGAAAAAATAGCAGGCGTGACAGAGAAGATAAGGGCGAATGAGTAAGTGGTACAATAAGGAGAGAGAACAAAGTTTTGGACATTCTACTTTTTAAAATGTAACAATGGGGAAAATAATAATGGAAAAGTCGTCATTTTTTTGTTTTACTAAGTAGAGACGAAACGAGTGTGGAGGCAAGCATGAAAATTAAAGAGATTATCGTTGTAGAAGGTAAAGATGATACAGTTGCGATTAAGCGTGCTGTTGATGCGGATACAATTGAAACGAACGGTTCAGCAATCGGTGATCATGTTATTGAACAAGTTAAATTAGCGCTGCAAAAACGAGGCGTTATTATTTTCACAGATCCGGATTATCCTGGAGAGCGTATTCGAAAAATTATTTCTGATAAGGTGCCTGGATGTAAACATGCGTTTTTACCGAAGGAAGAAGCACTTGCTAAGAGGAAAAAAGGTGTCGGAATTGAACATGCTTCTAATGAATCAATTCGCCGTGCTTTAGAGAATATACATGAAGAAATGGAAGCTTACACAAGTGAAATCAGTTGGAGCGATTTAGTCGATGCAGGTTTAGTGGGCGGAGAAATGGCAAAGAGTCGCAGAGAAAGAATGGGTAAGCTATTAAAGATTGGTTATACAAACGCAAAACAGTTACATAAACGTTTACAAATGTTTCAAGTTTCAAAAGAATCATTTGCAGAAGCGTATAAGCAAGTCATACAGGAGGAAAGAAAATGAAGGATATCGCAACGCCAAATCGTACGAAAGACATTGTTGAAAAGTATGGATTTTCATTCAAAAAAAGTTTAGGACAAAATTTTTTAATTGATACGAATGTATTAAATCGTATCGTTGATCACGCTGAAATTGGTTCAGAAAGTGGTGCAATTGAAATTGGACCAGGTATCGGTGCATTAACAGAACAATTAGCGAAGCGTGCTAAAAAAGTAGTGGCTTTTGAAATTGATCAAAGGTTATTACCGATTTTAGATGAGACGTTAGCTCCATATGGCAACGTTACTGTTATCAATAAAGATGTACTAAAGGCAGATGTACATGAGGTGTTTAGTGAGCAATTTGAAGAAGGGCAAGATGTAATGGTAGTAGCTAACTTACCATACTATATTACGACGCCAATTTTATTTAAATTGCTGGAAGAGAAATTACCGGTTCGTGGATTCGTTGTTATGATGCAAAAAGAAGTTGGGGATCGTTTAGCGGCTAAACCTGGAACGAAAGAGTATGGTTCTTTATCCATTGCTATTCAGTATTATACAGAGGTAGAAACAGTTATGACTGTACCGCGTACGGTGTTTGTACCACAACCAAATGTTGATTCTGCAATTATCCGCCTCCTAAAGCGTCCGAAACCAGTGGTAGAGGTAACAGATGAGACATTCTTCTTTGAAGTAGTACGAGCAAGTTTTGCACAGCGTCGTAAAACTTTAATGAATAATTTATCAAATAATTTAAATGGTTTCCCGAAAGATAAAGAGCTGTTGGATCGAATTTTAACAGAAGTAGGAATTGATCCGAAACGAAGAGGCGAGACGCTATCTATCGAGGAGTTTGCAACATTAAGTAATGCATTAGTTCTTCATAAGTTATCATAAGAATATAAAAGGGACAGTTCAACTTGAACTGTCCCTTTTGTCACCTTTCCCCTCTTACATTCATACTTTAAAAACAGGTAAGATGGCCTAATGAGTTTGGAGGTAGGAGAATGGCTTTACATGTTGGAGAATTAGTGGAACGATACTCTCATAATAGGGATATTCTTTTTCGTATTATAGAAATAAAAGGCGAGATAGCTATATTGTTTGGAGAGGAAATTAGATTGGTGGCAGATGCGCCACTTGAAGATTTAATTAGTATAGATCAACGAGAACATAAAAAGAGAGCGAAGCGTGAGAAAGAAACGATGGAGCGGACGTATCGTTTGTTTCAACAAGATTACGTATTAATGAAACAAAGGCATGAACACACTTCAACTGGTGGATATACAAGTGAAGTGAATTATTTTCAAATGCCAGGGCGTGTCTTGCACATAGATGGAGACCCGTTATATTTGCGCAAGTGCCTAGATTTATATAATAAAATTGGTGTTCCTGTACAAGGTATTCATTGTAAAGAAACAGAGATGCATGAAAAGGTAGTAGATTTAATAGATCATTTTCGTCCGGACATTTTAGTTATTACAGGGCACGATGCGTATACAAAATCAAAAGGAGTAAAGGGAGATTTAGCAGCATATAGGCATTCAAGGCATTTTGTACAGGCTGTTCGAGAAGTGCGAAAAAAATATCCATCGTTGGATCAACTCGTTATTTTTGCTGGGGCATGTCAATCACACTTTGAAGCATTAATTCGAGCAGGCGCTAATTTTGCTAGTTCCCCATCTAGAATTAATATTCACGCACTAGACCCTGTATATGTGGTTGGTAAAATTAGTTTTACGTCATTTATGGAAAGGGTTAATGTATGGGATGTTGTACGTAATACGATTACTGGTGAAAAGGGACTTGGCGGGATTGAAACAAGGGGGATTTTACGAACTGGATTACCTTTTCAACATTATGAAGAATAAGCAAGGTACATATGTATCTTGCTTTTTTGTATGGAAAGGATTTAAATCAGTTTGGATAAAAAGAGACAAGAACGCACAGACTACATAATGATACTTTTACAATATAGTATTTCTTCTATCTATTCGAACGCATGATGCTTTTATAATGATATTGTCTGTGAGTTGCGGTTAATAATTGGGATAGATATATCGTGTTTTAAGTGTTCAATCTAAATTACAGCGAGGTGTAACGAAGTATATGTCAAAACGTTTAGATGAAATTAAAAGCGAATTAGATCACCATCTTGGACAGAGACTGATGTTAAAGGCGAACAGTGGGAGAAGAAAAACTGTAGAACAATCAGGTGTACTTGCAGAAACGTACCGTTCTGTTTTTATTGTACAACTGGATCAACAAGAAGATGCGTTACAACGTGTATCGTATAGCTATGCGGATGTTTTAACAGAGACAGTAGAGTTAACATTTTATGGTGAACCTCATAATGAAGTGATTTTATAATTCATGTATCGTTACATATATTCCCACAAATGAAAAGCTATATTATTTTGCATACTAATGATACCGTAGCAAAATAAGGAGGGACTCTGCATTGAGTAGACGAAGAGGTGTCATGTCAAATCAATTTAAAGAAGAGCTTGCAAAAGAGTTGGGCTTTTATGATGTTGTTCAGAAAGAAGGATGGGGCGGAATTCGTGCGAAAGATGCTGGTAACATGGTGAAACGTGCTATAGAAATTGCAGAACAGCAATTAATGAAACAAAACCAGTAGTTGTAAGATACTTTCTATGCTACGGTAGCCGAGGAGTGATTCCTCGGCTTTTTGTACTATAAAAGGTGCCATCATTTTACATAAGTAGTTTCATTCTGAATGCTTTTCGTTATAATTAGGGAAGTGTCATCGTCTTACTATAAATTTATGGTAAAATAAACGATAAAAGATTGAGTACATAGAGTGGGTGAATAGATTGAAGCTACTAGTGAAAGCACCAGCAAAGATTAATCTGTCGTTAGATGTACTGGGAAAAAGACAAGACGGATATCATGAAGTGAAAATGATTATGACAACAATTGATTTAGCGGATCGTTTAGAACTAATGGAATTAGCAGAAGACCGTATTGAAATTTTATCCCATAATCGGTATGTCCCAGACGACCAAAGAAATCTGGCTTATCAAGCAGCGAAATTATTAAAAGAGAAGTTTAATGTAAAAAAAGGTGTATCTATTACTATTGAAAAAACGATTCCAGTAGCAGCTGGATTAGCGGGTGGAAGTAGTGATGCAGCAGCAACATTACGTGGTCTTAATAAATTATGGAATTTAGGGCTTACAATTGATCAGTTAGCAGAGCTTGGC
Organism: Bacillus cereus group sp. BfR-BA-01408; assembly: GCF_022663305.1. Taxonomy (NCBI): domain Bacteria; kingdom Bacillati; phylum Bacillota; class Bacilli; order Caryophanales; family Bacillaceae; genus Bacillus; species Bacillus cereus group sp. BfR-BA-01408. The sequence continues at coordinate 14,515 of NZ_JAKUFF010000030.1, forward strand.
GCAGAAATTGGGTCAGACGTATCGTTTTGCGTATATGGTGGGACAGCAATTGCCACTGGAAGAGGAGAGCAGATTGAGCACATAAAAACTCCACCTTCTTGTTGGGTTATTTTAGCAAAACCCCATATTGGTGTATCTACTGCTGATGTGTATGGAAATTTAAAGTTAAATCGAGTTACACATCCAAATGTAGATAAAATGGTGGATGTCATAAATGCTGGAGACTACAAAGGGATTTGTGATACTGTCGGTAACGTTTTAGAAGATGTAACGTTTGCGATGCATCCTGAAGTTGCACGTATTAAGGCACAGATGAAGCGATTTGGGGCAGATGCTGTATTAATGAGTGGTAGTGGTCCAACTGTATTCGGTCTTGTGCACCATGATTCGCGAATGCATCGTATATATAACGGATTAAAAGGATTTTGTGAACAAGTATACGCAGTACGTTTATTAGGAGAGCGAGAAACGCTTGAATAAAGACGTATAATACGTTATGATTTGTTTAGAATATTCGTGATTTGAGGTGAGAGTATGAAAATTAGACGAAGTACAAGATTAGTCGATATGACTTATTACTTGTTACAAAACCCTCGTCAGCTAGTTTCTCTCACTTTTTTTGCTGAAAGGTATCAATCAGCTAAGTCTTCTATTAGTGAAGATTTAGTTATTATTAAGCAAACGTTTGAACAACAAGGGGTCGGCACATTGCAAACGATACCAGGAGCAGCAGGAGGAGTGAAATATATACCATATATAAGTGAAGAAGAGGCAGATCTAATTATTGGTGAGCTTTGTAGCTTATTCGAAAATCCAGATCGTATTTTGCCTGGTGGTTACTTATATATGACAGATCTTTTAAGTAATCCTCGTCATATTAATGGCGCAGGTCGTTTGTTTGCTTCTGTTTTTGCTAGGCAACCAATTGATGCAGTTATGACAGTGGCAACGAAGGGGATTCCACTTGCATATGCAGTGGCGAACTACTTAGATGTACCGGTAGTGATTGCAAGAAAAGATAATAAGGTAACAGAAGGACCCACTGTTAGTATTAACTATGTATCAGGTTCTTCTAAGCGAATTCAAACAATGACGTTAGCAAAGCGTAGTCTTCCGGAAGGATCAAATGTTTTAATTATTGATGACTTCATGAAAGCTGGCGGGACAATTCAAGGTATGATGAGTATGTTAGAAGAGTTTAAGGCTAATGTTGTTGGTATTGGTGTATTAGTAGAATCCACGGATATTGAAGAAAGACTAATTAATAACTATGTATCATTGATTCGTCTATCGGAAGTTGATGTGAAAGAAAAAGCGATTCAAGTGGAAAAGGGAAATTATTCACTGGCACCATTTGATGAAGGGCTTGTAGAGGCTGAGTAAAAAGGTAAAGCAAATAGCTTTATCTTTTTTTATTCTATTTATAAGTTACAAAATAGATGGACAAACTGCTTTTCGTGCACTATTTTTAAAGAGTAAAAATAAATAATAAAAGGGTGAAAAGTATGAAAGTTGTTCAAACAAAAAATGCACCACAAGCAATTGGACCATATTCACAAGGGATTATTGTAAATAATATGTTTTACAGTTCAGGACAAATTCCGTTAACTGCAAGTGGAGAGCTTGTAGTAGGAGACGTAACAGTACAAACAGAGCAAGTATTTCAAAATTTACAAGCAGTATTAGAAGAAGCAGGTGCTTCATTTGATACGGTAGTAAAAACAACAGTATTCTTAAAAGATATGGATGATTTTAATGCTGTTAATGAAGTATATGGATCTTATTTCTCTGCTCATAAGCCAGCTCGTTCTTGTGTACAAGTAGCAAAATTACCGAAAGATGTTTCAGTTGAAATCGAAGTAATTGCCCTAGTTAAGTAATTCTTTGTAAGCGATAACCTCTACTAATCTCTATATTCAATTACATTAAAAATTTTTATCTTAAAAATTTTTAAAAAATTAAAGGGAAAATAGAAATTTTGTGGAATTTATACAAATATATCGCTTATTTAGAAAAGGGTGGTGAACACAAGATGGAAGTGACTGACGTAAGATTACGCCGCGTAAACACAGAAGGCCGCATGAGAGCAATTGCCTCTATTACTCTAGACCATGAATTTGTTGTTCATGATATTCGTGTAATTGATGGTAATAATGGATTATTTGTAGCAATGCCAAGTAAACGTACTCCAGATGGAGAATTCCGTGACATTGCACATCCAATTAATTCTGGTACACGCTCTAAAATTCAAGATGCGGTTTTAACAGAGTATCATCGTTTAGGCGAGTTAGAAGAGGTTGAGTTTGAAGAAGCGGGTGCTTCGTAAAATTCGAATGAAAAGGGCTTTTTAGAGAAGCCCTATAATTTTGCAACAAACTCCTGTAAGCATTTACAGGGGTTTGTTTTTTTGTGTTTATACATATATTTTATTCGGAAAATTCTAAATTAAGAAAAAGAAAGGTGGGGAACTTCTAATTTTTTCAAAATCATTTTAAATAGTATAGCTTATTTCTTAAAAAAGATACTAAAGAGTAAAACATCTTATAAGAATTATGGTAAAATTTAATAGTTAAAATGTGTTTCTTGAAATATATGATGATTTAGGATAATATCGTTAATGGATAAATAGGTTGCGATGGAGGGTCTATATGTCAAACAGATTTGCAGTGATTCTAGCGGCAGGTAAAGGCACACGTATGAAGTCTAAGCTATACAAGGTGCTTCATCCTGTATGTGGAAAACCTATGGTACAACATGTTGTCGATCAAGTATCTCAATTAGGATTGCAGAAACTTGTAACAGTCGTAGGACATGGTGCTGAAATGGTACAAGAACAGCTAGGAAACGTAAGTGAGTTTGCATTACAAGCAGAACAACTTGGTACAGCACATGCTGTAGATCAAGCTGCAAGTGTACTTGCAAACGAAGAAGGAACAACTTTAGTTATTTGTGGTGATACACCGCTAATAACTGCTGAAACGATGGAAGCATTACTTCAGCAACATAAAGAAGCAGGGGCAATGGCAACGGTATTAACAGCTTACATAGAAGAACCTGCTGGATATGGTCGTATCGTTCGTAATGAGAATGGTCACGTTGAAAAGATTGTTGAGCATAAGGATGCAAATGAGAAAGAATTAGCTATTAAAGAAATCAATACAGGTACGTATTGTTTTGATAATAAAGCTTTATTCGCTTCACTTTCTAAAGTTTCAAATGATAACGTACAAGGTGAATATTACCTGCCAGATGTTATTGAAATTTTAAAAAATGAAGGTCATATTGTATCAGCTTATCAAACAGAGCACTTCGATGAAACGTTAGGTGTTAACGACAGAGTCGCTCTATCGCAAGCGGAAATTATTATGAAAAACCGTATCAACCGAAAGAACATGGTAAATGGTGTTACTATTATTGATCCAAGTAACACGTATATTTCTGCTGATGCAATTATCGGTAGTGATACAGTTCTTCATCCAGGAACAATTATTGAGGGGAACACTGTAATTGGTTCTGATTGTGAGATTGGGCCGCATACAGTAATTCGCGATAGTGAAATTGGAGATCGTACGACAATTCGTCAATCTACTGTACATGATAGCAAGCTTGGTACAGAAGTATCGGTTGGCCCATTTGCACATATTCGCCCAGATTCAGTTATTGGAGATGAAGTACGCGTTGGAAACTTCGTGGAAATCAAAAAAACTGTTTTTGGTAATAGAAGTAAAGCTTCACACTTAAGTTATATCGGGGATGCACAAGTTGGAGAAGACGTGAATCTTGGTTGTGGTTCAATTACGGTGAACTATGACGGTAAGAATAAATTCAAAACTGTGATTGGTAACGGGGTATTTATTGGATGTAATTCAAACCTTGTTGCTCCTGTAACAGTTGAAGACGGTGCTTATGTGGCAGCAGGCTCTACAATTACAGAGAATGTTCCATCAAAAGCATTGTCTGTAGCACGTGCACGTCAAGTTAACAAAGAAGACTATGTTGATCAATTGCTGAATAAGAAAAAATCATAATGTGGAGGGTTAATCTAGATGTCGACTCAATATCTAAATTCTAATTTGAAAGTATTCTCTTTAAACTCTAATAAGGAACTTGCTGAGCAAATTGCAAAGCACATTGGAGTAGGACTAGGAAAATGTTCTGTTGATCGTTTTAGTGATGGAGAAGTTCAAATTAACATTGAAGAAAGTATCCGTGGTTGCGATGTATTCATTATTCAATCTACAAGCTTCCCAGTAAACGAACATATCATGGAATTACTTATTATGATCGATGCATTAAAGCGTGCATCTGCAAAAACAATTAATATTGTTATTCCTTACTATGGTTATGCGCGTCAAGACCGTAAAGCGCGTTCTCGTGAACCAATTACATCGAAACTTGTAGCAAACTTGCTTGAAACAGCAGGTGCAACTCGTGTAATCACTCTAGATTTACATGCTCCACAAATTCAAGGGTTCTTTGATATCCCAATCGACCACCTAATGGGTGTACCGATTCTTTCAGATTACTTTGAAACAAAAGGTCTTAAAGATATCGTAATCGTGTCACCTGACCACGGTGGAGTAACTCGTGCTAGAAAAATGGCAGATCGCCTAAAAGCACCAATCGCTATTATTGATAAGCGTCGTCCTCGTCCGAACGTATCTGAGGTAATGAACATTATCGGTAATATTGAAGGTAAAACAGCAATTTTAATTGATGACATCATTGATACAGCTGGTACAATTACATTAGCAGCAAACGCTCTTGTTGAGAACGGTGCTTCTGAAGTATATGCTTGCTGTACACACCCAGTATTATCTGGTCCAGCAATTGAGCGTATCCAAAACTCAAATATTAAAGAGTTAGTTGTAACGAACTCTATCGTATTACCAGAAGAGAAGAAAATCGACAAAGTACATGAACTTTCAGTTGCTCCACTAATCGGAGAAGCAATCATTCGTGTATACGAAGAAGAATCTGTAAGTGTATTATTCAATTAATTGGATAGAATGAGACGTAACCAAGATTGGTTACGTCTTTTCGTATCGAAAAAAGAAAGTAGTGGTACAAGAATGAAATTGATAGTAGGACTTGGGAACCCAGGTAGAGAATATGAATTAACAAGGCATAATATTGGATTTATGGCGATTGATGAACTTGCAAAGCGTTGGAATATTTCTTTGAACGAACAAAAGTTTAAAGGAGTATTTGGTGCAGGATTTGTTAATGGAGAAAAAGTAATCTTATTAAAGCCACTTACATATATGAATTTATCTGGGGAAAGTATTCGTCCGTTAATGGATTACTATAAAATTGATGTAGAGGACTTCGTTGTTCTGTACGATGATTTAGACATCCCTGTAGGTAAATTACGCCTTCGTATGAAAGGCAGTGCGGGTGGACATAATGGTGTGAAATCAACAATTTCACATTTAGGAACACAAGAGTTTCAACGTATCCGCATGGGAATCGATCGTCCGAAAAATGGAATGAAGGTAGTAGATTACGTATTAGGACGTTTTACATCAGAAGAGATTCCTGGTGTAAATCATTCTATTGAAAAAGCAGCAGATGCATGTGAAGAATGGTTAAATAAACCTTTTCTTCAAATTATGAATACTTTCAATAGTTAAGGGTACGATTGGGAATATTTTGTTTTATTTTTACCCATACTAGCAGTAATTGGATTTTTAGGAGGCTAGTATGGAAGGGTATTATTATTGCAGACATTGCGGGAGTAATGTAGGCTCCGTTACCGCAGAAAAAGTATATAGCGACGTTTTATTTCAACTAACAGAGCAAGAAGTAGTAGAAATGATTCATTTTCATGAGAATGGAAATATATATATAAAAACGATTTGTGAATTGTGTCAAGAAACGCTCGCATCTTATCCTGAGTATTATGAATATGAAAAATTTCTGCAATAAAATGTTGTCGCTTTGGCATGTCCAAAGCATTTTTCTGTTTTCTTTTTCCGAAATATTTGCATAAAATATAGTGGCTTGCTCTTTTATGTTGAGAGGGGTTTTGAAAATGATAGGTTTATTAGAGCAATTTTATAAAAATGAAGAGATCCAATCGGTCATTAATGGATTAGAAGATGGTTTAAAAGAGCAACTTGTATCAGGTATGGCAACCTCTTCTCGTTCGTTATTAATGGCGGCCTTATATAAAAAAACAAAAAAATCACAACTTATTGTGACGCATAATTTATATCAAGCACAAAAAGTACATGAAGATTTAGTGGCGTTACTTGGTGAAAAAGATGTATGGCTATATCCAGTAAATGAATTGATAGCATCAGAACTTGGTGTTGCAAGCCCAGAATTGAAGGCGCAACGTATTGAAGTGTTAAATCGCTTAGCTGCAGGAGAGCACGGGATTATTGTAGCACCAGTTGCAGGACTACGCAGATTTTTACCAATGAAAGAGTTGTGGAAGCAAAGGCAAATCGAAATCAGTCTAGGGCAAGAGATTGATTTAGATACATTTTTGCATACTTTACATCATATCGGCTATGAGCGTAAGTCTATGGTAGAAGCTCCTGGAGAATTTAGTTTGCGTGGGGGAATATTAGATATATATCCACTAACTGAAGAGTTACCATTTCGTATTGAATTTTTCGATACAGAAGTCGATTCTATTCGATTATTTGATGTGGATGAACAGCGCTCTCAAGATAAAAAAGAAAGTGTTAGATTTGGTCCAGCAACAGAGTTTTTATTTTCGCAGGAAGAATTGAAATCAGGAATTAAGCATCTTGAAGAAGGTCTGACTAAGACGATGCAAAAACTTTCTGATGATAAGTTGAAGACTACAGTGCTTGAGACGGTAAGTCATGAAATTGAGATGTTAAAAAACGGGCAAAGTATAGAACAGATGTTTAAATATTTATCTATTTTCTATAATGAACCTGCTAGTCTGATAGATTATTTACCAGAAGATGGTGTTGTTATTTTAGATGAGATTTCACGTATTCAAGAAACAGCATCACATCTTGAAACGGAAGAGGCGGAATGGTATATATCCCTTCTCGGTGAGGGAACAATTATTCAAGATTTATCTTTCTCTCATTCGTTTGAAGAATTTCTTCATCATAAAAAAAGAAGTTTTGTATATTTAACGTTATTCTTACGTCATATAGCACATACACATCCGCAAAACATTGTGAATGTGACATGTAAAACAATGCAAGATTTCCATGGGCAGATGCAGTTGTTGAAAACTGAAATTGATAGATGGAACGAAGGGCATTTTACGACTGTTGTGTTAGGTACAGATGATGAACGTGTGAAAAAACTACAACATATTTTAAGTGATTATGATATTGAGGCAGATATTGTAGAAGGCACAGATATATTATTGCCTGGAAGGTTACAAATTGCTGTAGGTGATTTACATGCAGGATTTGAAATGCCGATGCAAAAGCTTGTTGTCATTACTGAAAAAGAGCTTTTTCATAAGAAAGTTAAAAAATCACAACGTAAGCAAAAGTTATCGAATGCTGAACGTATTAAAAGTTATTCGGAATTAAAAGTTGGGGATTATGTAGTTCATGTAAATCATGGTATAGGTAAATTCTTAGGTATTGAAACATTAGAGATTAACGGTGTTCATAAAGATTATTTGAATATTAAATATCAAGGTAATGATAAGTTATACGTTCCAATTGAACAAATTGACCAAGTGCAAAAATATGTAGGATCTGAGGGTAAGGATCCGAAAGTTTATAAATTGGGTGGAAATGATTGGAAGAAGGTCAAAACGAAAGTTGAAAAATCTGTACAAGACATTGCGGATGACCTAATTAAACTATATGCTGAGCGCGAAGCTTCAAAGGGTTATGCATATACACCGGATACGGCAGAACAACAAGAATTCGAGTCCTCTTTCCCGTATCAAGAGACAGAGGATCAATTACGTTCTATTGAAGAGATTAAAAAGGATATGGAACGCGGACGTCCGATGGATAGGCTTCTTTGTGGTGATGTAGGATATGGAAAGACGGAAGTAGCTATTCGTGCGGCGTTTAAAGCAATTATGGATGAAAAACAAGTTGCAATTTTAGTGCCGACAACGATCCTTGCACAACAACACTATGAAACAATTCGAGAGCGTTTTCAAGATTATCCAATCAATATAGGATTATTAAGTAGATTCCGTACGAGAAAGCAGCAAAATGAAACAATTAAAGGTTTAAAAGATGGCACAGTAGATATTGTAATCGGAACGCACCGTATTTTATCTAAAGATGTTACTTATAAAGATTTAGGTCTTCTTATTATTGATGAAGAACAAAGATTTGGTGTAACGCATAAAGAAAAAATTAAACAATTAAAAGCAAATGTTGACGTATTAACACTAACGGCAACTCCGATTCCGCGTACGCTCCATATGTCTATGCTTGGTGTGCGTGATTTATCTGTTATTGAGACGCCGCCGGAAAATCGTTTCCCGGTTCAAACATATGTAGTAGAGTATAATCCAGCATTAATGCGAGAAGCGATAGAACGGGAGCTTGCAAGAGGTGGTCAAGTTTACTTCCTATATAATCGTGTAGAGGATATCGAACGAAAAGCAGATGAAATTTCGATGTTAGTTCCAGATGCGCGTGTAACTTATGCACATGGGAAAATGAACGAGAGTGAATTAGAGTCTGTTATGCTATCGTTTTTAGAAGGACAGCATGATGTTCTTGTAAGTACAACGATTATTGAGACGGGTGTAGATATTCCAAATGTAAATACATTAATTGTATTTGATGCAGATCGTATGGGATTATCGCAGTTGTATCAGCTTCGTGGGCGTGTTGGACGTTCTAATCGTGTTGCATATGCTTACTTTGCATACAAACGGGATAAAGTGTTATCGGAAGTTGCGGAGAAGCGCCTGCAAGCCATTAAGGAGTTCACAGAGCTTGGATCTGGTTTCAAAATTGCGATGCGAGATTTATCAATTCGTGGTGCTGGTAACTTGTTAGGAGCCGAACAACATGGATTTATTGATTCTGTCGGATTTGATTTATATTCTCAAATGTTAAAAGATGCAATTGAACAGCGTAGAGGAACAGACGGAGTTGAAAATACAGTTAATGTTGAAATTGATTTAGAAGTAGATGCATATTTACCGGATGCTTATATTTCTGATAGTAAACAAAAAATTATGATGTATAAACAGTTTAGAGGTGTTTCTGCAATTGAGGATATTGAAGAGTTGCAGGAAGAGATGATAGATAGATTTGGTGATTACCCGCAAGAAGTTGGTTACTTATTACAAATCGCAAATATTAAAGTACTAGCAATGAAAGAACAAATTGAATTAATTAAGCAAAATAAATTTGAAGTAACAATTCTGTTCTCAGAACAAGCGAGTCAAAACATTGATGGCGGAAAATTATTCATGCTTGGAAATAGTTTTGGACGAATGATCGGTCTAGGAATGGAAGGATCACAATTGAAAATCGTCATGAAAACAAATGGCTTAGAGACATCGAAGTGGTTAACAATTGCTGAAAATTTATTAAAAGGCTTGCCAGATGTAAAAAAAGAAGTCATAAATGCCTAATATTAGATAAAAAAATGCAATTCGACGTGCATAGAAGAACTAATGTGTAAAATACTATGTCTAACAGTTGGTGATTTTTACATGAACAGGTAAATTCACCACTTTGATCATCAGTAGAAAGTGAGGCAGCATTAGAATGAAAGCAACTGGAATCGTACGTCGAATTGATGATTTAGGTAGGGTAGTAATCCCGAAGGAAATTCGTAGAACTTTACGTATTCGAGAAGGGGACCCACTAGAAATATTTGTAGATCGCGATGGAGAAGTAATTTTAAAGAAATATTCTCCAATTAGCGAGCTAGGTGATTTTGCAAAAGAATATGCAGATGCTTTATATGATAGCTTAGGACATAATGTGCTTGTATGTGATCGAGATTCTATTATCGCAGTATCAGGTGTATCAAAAAAAGAATACTTAAATAAAAGCGTTGGCGATCTAATTGAAAAAACGATGGAAGAAAGAAAGTCTGTTATTATGACGGACGAAAGTGATATTTCCATTATTGATGGTGTAACAGAAAAGGTTCATTCTTATACAGTTGGGCCGATTGTTGCAAATGGAGACCCAATTGGGGCTGTCATTATTTTTTCAAAAGAAGCGATTATAAGCGAAATAGAGCACAAGGCGGTCAATACTGCTGCCAGTTTCTTAGCGAAACAAATGGAACAGTAAAGGTGTATGGTTTTAGAAGTAGCAATCTTTCCTAATTATGATATTTCTTCTTGAGAAATCAATTATTTGGAGATATATGTATATTGAAAAAAGGTAGCGCTTTGCTACCTTTTTTCATTGAATATTTCTAGCGTTGCACGAACGTATTCTTACTTGTGTAGGTAAGGAAGCTTGTCCTTTTCTTTATGATATAATACGAGGGGTGAGAATAGAAAAAGGAGTTTTCTTGCATGGAATCGAAGAAGTATCAAGCCTTTTGGCGTGGGGCTATTATATTAACAATCGCAAGTTTTGTTACAAAGGTATTAAGCGCCTTTTACCGTATTCCATATCAAAATATAGCGGGTGACGTTGGTTTTTATATTTACCAACAAATTTATCCATTTTATGGATTTTGTTTAATTTTAGCTACTTATGGGTTCCCTATTATAATTTCAAAAATGGTTGCGGAACGATTAGAGCGAGGGAAAAAACAAGAAGCAGAGGAAATTATTTGTGTATCTTTTTGGTTTTTATTAGGTATTGGTTTCATAGGATTTTTTACATTGTTCTTTGGTGCCGAAGCAATTGCGATAGCTATGGGCGATATACACTTAGATAAGCTATTACGCGTTATCTCCTTTTCATTCATATTGATGCCGTTTTTATCTGTAGCAAGAGGATATTTCCAGGGATTCAATAATATGATGCCAACAGCTGTTTCGCAAGTGATAGAACAAACGATTCGTGTTTCTATTATTGTATTTTTATCTCTATTCCTAATTGCTCACGAATTTGATTTATATACAGTTGGTGCAGGTGCTATGCTCGGTTCAATCGCAGGTGGATTGATTGGGATTATCGTACTTATACTTTATATGCGTCATGACTTTCGTTCTATATTCTTCAAAAGTGTAAAGAGGATTAAAGGGAAAAAGAAGATTATAAAAATCCTGTTTTGGCAGGGGTTAGCGATTTGTGTTAGTAACTTAGTGCTTATTTTTATACAAATGGCTGATTCTATTTCTTTCTATTCTCTACTTATTGGAGCGGGAGAGCCAGCTGAAAGTGCAAAGGTGTTAAAAGGTGTTTATGACAGAAGTATCCCGCTTATGCAATTAGGTACTGTCGTGACAACTTCCTTCTCGTTGTCGCTTATTCCAATTATTACAGCAGCGAAGGAAAGAGGAGATCTTACCTTTATTCGAGAAAAGGTAAGGTTAGCGATGAAAATAACATTTGTTATCGGATTTGCAGCAGCCATTGGATTAACTTGTATTATCCAACCTACGAATATTATGTTGTTTGAAAATAGTGATGGGTCAGATGTTTTATCTATTTTATCTTTATCTATTTTATTTAGTTCATTGTCGATTACAACTGCTTCTATTTTGCAAGGGTTAGGACAAACATTAAAACCAGCAATATTCGTTATATTTGGCGGTTGTTTAAAGTTAGCTTTAAATTATATATTAATGCCATATTTTAGTGTGAAGGGAGCTGCAATTGCGACGCTAGTTGCGTTAATTGTAATTTCTATACTAAATAGTGTATTACTTATGCGAGCTGTATCCGAATCGCTTATCGACAAACGGAATATGTTAGGTGTAGTTATTAGTGGTATCGGTATGGGATTTGTACTAATGATGTTTATGCGTGTATTGCAAATGTCTGGATTAGTGATGGATACAAGTCATAGAGGTGTTGCAACACTTGAGGCGTTGTTAGGTGTAGCCATCGGCGGATTGGCATATATGTTTTTCATTTTAAAATTACGTGTATTTACAAAAGCGGAAATAGGAACCGTTATGAAAAAAGAGAAAAAAGAAGGTTCATTGAAGAAGAGTGGATAGAGGTGGCAGGTTGTGAGTGGAATCATTACTATTTTAGGATTAGGTGCTGGTGAATTAGATCAGTTAACGATGGGTGTATATCGAAAAATAAAAGAAGCAGATCACATGTTTGTTAGAACGAAGGAACATCCCGTTATAGAAGAGTTGGAGAAAGAAGGTATACAATATACTGCCTTTGACAATGTATATGAAGCACATGATACATTTGAAATTGTATATGAAACAATTGCGAATACATTGTTAGAACAAGCTGAAGATACAGAAATCATCTATGCTGTTCCAGGGCATCCGCTTGTAGCGGAAAGAACGGTTCAGCTACTATTGGAAAAAAGTGAAGTAGCGAATGTTGAAGTGCGAATTGAAGGTGGGCAAAGTTTCCTTGATCCTATGTTTGCAAGTCTTAAGATTGATCCGATTGAAGGGTTCCAATTAATTGACGCCACATCATTTGAAAGAGGACAATTAGAATTACGTCAACACTTAATCTTTTGCCAAGTATATGACGCATTCGTTGCATCAGATGTGAAATTAACATTAATGGAGATGCTGCCAGATGATTATGAAGTGTATATCGTAACAGCTGCGGGGACTTCATTTGAGCAAGTGAAAAAGGTGCCGTTGTACATGTTAGATCATGAAACGGAGTTGAATAACTTAACGAGTGTATATGTACCACCAGTTCAGGAACGTGCGTCCTTATATCAACAGTTTGATGTACTTCGAGAAATTATTGCAGACCTTCGTGGTCCAAATGGTTGTCCGTGGGATAAAAAGCAAACACATCAATCTTTAAAGAAGTATTTAATTGAGGAAGCGTATGAAGTGTTAGAAGCAATTGATGAAGAGGATGATGATCACTTAGTAGAAGAACTGGGTGATGTATTATTACAAGTTATGCTTCATGCCCAAATCGGAGAGGACGAAGGTTGGTTCTCTATAGATGATATTATTCGAACTTTATCTGAGAAAATGGTTCGTCGTCATCCGCATGTATTTGGGAATACGGATGTAAATAATGCCGATGAAGTAATTGCCAATTGGGAAGAAATTAAAAAACAAGAAAAAGGGTTTGTAAAAGAATCTGTTTTAAATGGAGTTCCAAAAAGTTTGCCGCAGTTACTACGCGCTTATGAAATCCAGAAAAAAGCTGGTAAGGTTGGTTTCGATTGGGTGGATGTACAGCCGATGATAGAGAAAGCCTTAGAAGAATGGCAAGAGTTCCAACAAGAAGTCGCAAACATGGATGAGGCGAAGATGTTAAGTGAATTTGGCGATTTACTATTTGCGTTTGTTAATATAGCTCGTCATTATAAAATAGATCCAGAAGAAGCGTTACGTTCAACAAATGAGAAATTCGTCAGTCGTTTTTTATACATGGAAGCAAAGGTAGCTGAAATGAATAAAGAGATGCAAGATTTATCATTAGAGCAGTTAGATGTTTTCTGGGAAGAGGCAAAACAAACAGAGCGTTAATAGGGGGATTTAATATGCGTCTAGATAAGTTTTTAAAAGTATCACGTTTAATTAAAAGAAGAACATTGGCGAAAGAAGTAGCTGATCAAGGAAGAATATCCATTAACGGTCAAGTGGCAAAAGCGAGTTCGGATGTGAAAGTAGCTGATGAATTAACAATTCGTTTTGGTCAAAAAATAGTAACTGTAAAAATAAATGAATTGAAAGAAACGACTAAAAAAGAAGATGCAGCAAATATGTATAGCTTAGTTCGTGAAGAAAAAGTAAAGGCCGAAGAAGGCTTGTTCTAAAATCGATTATCCCTTCATACATTACTATTAGCTAGTATAAATGTATGGGGGGATTTACGTGAATAATGGTTACTCACCTATGTCTTCTAATCAACAAAATGTTTCTGTAGAGCATGATATTATTATGCGTGGCAGACGTGTAATTGATATTACCGGTGTAAAGCAGGTAGAGAGTTTTGATAGCGAAGAGTTTTTACTTGAGACTGTAATGGGCTTTTTAACAATTCGTGGTCAAAATTTGCAAATGAAAAATTTAGATGTAGAAAAAGGTGTTGTATCGATTAAAGGGAAAGTTCATGAGATGCTGTATATTGATGAGAATCAAGGGGAGAAAACTAAAGGCTTCTTTAGTAAGTTGTTTAAATGAGTCTAACAATTCAGTTGTATACGATGCTCTCAATGATCGGAATGGGTGCTTGGATTGGAGCGTCTTTAGATACATACCAACGATTTTTAAAACGTCAAGAACGTAAGCGTTGGATTGTATTTATACATGATATACTATTTTGGATTGTCCAAGCATTATTCGTTTTTTACGTATTGCTTCTTGTAAATGAAGCTGAACTACGTATATATGTATTTTTAGCATTATTATGTGGTTTTGCGGCATATCAAAGCATGTTGAAAGCAATATACATGAGACTGTTAAATTTTCTCATCTATATTTTTGTGCAAACAACACACTTTTTTGTTCAAATTATACAGCTACTCATGATAAAACCTGTTATTATTATAGCGCAGCTATTTATTGCATTTATATTATTCTTATTTCGTATACTGCTTTCAATTGGACATGTGTTATGGAAAATGGTGATTTGGATATTACTTTTCATATGGAAAGTTTTTTTCTGGCCTGTTCGATTTATTGCTTCGCTCATATGGAAACTTCTCCCTAATCGTGTTAAACTTTTTATAATGAAGCATGTAGGGTTCCTGCAATATATAGCAAAATTGAAGGGACATATCTTCCAATTATGGGAGCGTATAAAAAAGAAGTTAGGGGGACCTCGGAAATGAGGGAACTGAGACAAAGAACAATCGAAAAACAGAGTCCAAATCCTGTTAAAGAGCATATAATACAAACGGATGAGAACAGGAAGCGACTTTATCGCCGTTTAGCGGTTTTTCTTGTCTTTGCTTTTACAATTATTGCGAGTATTAGTGTAACGTTTTATCAACAAAACAGTTCCATTAAAGCAAAAGAAGCAAAAGTTAAGGACATGAAAAAAGAACTGGATTCATTAACGAACAAAGAAAAGAGTCTAAAAGACGAAGTTCAAAAGTTAAATGATGAAGAGTACGTATTAAAGATTGCTAGAAGGGATTATTTCTTCTCTGGAAAAGGGGAGATAATTTTTCCTGTTTCTAAGTAGAGTATGTCTTATTGACACTATATTTTAGGATTATATATAATAAAGTAAAATTTGACTTTTTAACCACTAAGGAGGAGCATTTTTTTTATGTCAATCGAGGTAGGCAGCAAGTTACAGGGTAAAGTAACAGGTATTACAAATTTTGGGGCTTTTGTGGAGCTGCCAGAAGGCTTAACGGGTCTTGTTCATATTAGTGAAGTTGCTGATAATTATGTGAAAGATATTAACGATCACTTAAAAGTGGGCGACCAAGTAGAAGTAAAAGTTATTAACGTTGAAAAAGATGGTAAGATCGGTCTATCTATTAAAAAAGCGAAAGAGCGTGAAAAAACAGAAGGAGATCGTCCACGTGGTGAATACCAACGCGGTGGTGATCAACAACGTTCTGGACGTCCACAACGTAATCGTTCTTTCAACAGAGATAACCGTGGTGGCGGTAACGACCGCGCTCCAAAAGAAACATTCGAGCAAAAGATGGCACGTTTCTTAAAGGACAGTGAAGATCGTTTAACTTCTTTAAAGCGTAACACTGAATCTAAACGTGGTGGCCGTGGCGCACGTCGCGGATAATAAGAACGTTTAATTCTTAGAATATAGAGAGGTGCCCAGGGCGATTGCTCAGGGTGCTTTTTTATATGTGAAAATATATTTTTAAAAAAGTTTTCAAGATGTGTTGACTTTAAATTATATCTGAGGTAAGATACTAATTGTCCGTTAAATAAGACGACATGGCGGTGTAGCTCAGCTGGCTAGAGCGTACGGTTCATACCCGTGAGGTCGGGGGTTCGATCCCCTCCGCCGCTATATTTAATTTAACGGCCCGTTGGTCAAGTGGTTAAGACACCGCCCTTTCACGGCGGTAACACGGGTTCGAATCCCGTACGGGTCATCTAAAAAGATCATGCAAATGCGCATGATCTTTTTTTGTTAAATAAATTAAGACATACAACACTTCTACAAAATCACCCTATATTTTCTGAATGTTCGATTAAAATATTAAAAATAAAATACATACTGTGTATATATGTAGAGTTATTTCGAATAAAAAGTCGAACGATTATAAAAGTGAAAACTGTTGTTTTGACAAAAATCCCAATAATCATCTTTTATAATGACAGTAATTAAACTATGCAGGTGGTGTTAAAAATATGCCTAAAGCAGGAAGGAATACTATGAATACAAGTGCATTGGCAATGAATGAAGGTCAGCTTGGAGGAGTAAAGTGGACGAGTAAGTTGCGAATGAAGTTTGAGCAAGTTTTCTTTAGATGGGGATTTATTATTGTTGTTATTGGTTTTCTTTTGGGACGAGCATATATATTAACAAACATTTTACCGTTTGCACTGCCGTTTTTTGCTGCTGTTTATGTTATGAAGCGGGATAAAATGCCGCTCGCGTTCTTGGCTCTAATGGGGGGCGCACTTTCAGTTTCGATAGATAATTTATTCTTTACCTTTGCATCTATTTTTACTTTCTTCATTTATAATATCTTCTTTAGTCGGTTTACACGTAAAACTGTTGGACTTGTACCATTCCAAGTATTTATCTCCGCATTAACTGCACATTTAGTTGTCGTATATTTTGCACAACAAACTGTTACCATGTACGATTTACTCGTTAGTACGATTGAGGCAGGGCTTAGCTTCGTATTAACTATGATATTTTTACAAAGTGTCCCGCTTTTAGTAGAAAGAAAAGGGAAACAACAAGCGTTAGAGACAGAAGAAATTGTTTGTTTAATTATATTACTAGCATCTGTTTTAACTGGTACAACAGATTGGTTCATATATGACGCTTCTATTCAACATATTTTTACTAGGTATTTAGTGCTTGTGTTTGCGTTTATCGCAGGAGCGGCTACAGGATCTACAGTAGGGGTCGTCACTGGGTTAATATTAAGCTTAGCAAATGTCTCTAGTTTGTCCCAACTTAGTCTGCTTGCTTTTTCTGGATTGCTTGGTGGTTTGTTAAAAGAAGGGAAACGCTTAGGTGTTAGTTTAGGTTTATTAATTGGGACAAGCTTGATTACGCTATATGTAGACAAGCAAACAAACATTGTGACAACTTTAATTGAATCTGGTGTGGCGATTGCTTTCTTTTTATTAACACCGAAACTTGTTATGGATCGTATTGCTAAATTTATGCCAGGTACACAGGAGCATTCGCAAGATCAACAACAGTATTTAAGAAGGATGCGTGATGTTACAGCGAATAAAATCAATCAATTTGCCAATGTATTTGCTGCTTTATCTAATAGCTTTTCTGTATATGGATATGTGGAGGAGGAAGATAAAGAGACGGAGGCAGATTTGTTTTTAAGTACAATTACTGCAAAAACATGTCAAACATGTTTTAAAAAGGACCAATGCTGGGTAGTTAATTTCGATAAAACGTATGATTATATGAAACAAATAATGAGCGAAACAGAAGAAGGAACTCTGCAGCATAATCGGAAGTTAGTTCGTGAATGGGACAAGCATTGTGTGAGAGGAAAGAAAGTGACGGATTTAGTAGCAGGTGAATTAGATCACTTCTATGAGGGACAAAAATTACGAAAACAAATGAAAGAAAATCGTAGAATAGTAGCAGAGCAATTGTTAGGTGTATCAAAAGTTATGGAGGATTTTGCCAAGGAGATACAAAGGGAAAGAGAAAATCATCAAGTACAGGAAGAGCAGATTCTGCAAGCATTTCGTGATTTTGGTGTAGAAATAGAGCATGTTGATATTTATTGTTTAGATAGAGGAAGTATTGATATTGAAATGTTGATTCCAGTTGCATCTAATGAACATGGAGAGTGTGAAAAATTAGTTGCACCAATGCTTTCTGATATCCTGAAGGAAAACATAGTTGTGAAACATGAAGAAAAATCTTCTTATCCGAACGGCCACAGTTTAATATCATTTGGTTCAGCAAAAACGTATTCCCTTGATACCGGCTTGGCCACAGCCGCGAAAGGCGGTGGGTTTGTTTCGGGTGATTCTTATGCAATGATGGATTTAAGTGTTGGGAAATATGCCCTTGCAATTAGTGATGGCATGGGAAATGGGCAAAGAGCTCATATGGAGAGTAAAGAAACAGTGAAATTATTACAAAAAATACTTCAGTCAGGCATTGATGAGGAGATAGCGATTAAATCTATTAACTCTATTCTTTCTTTAAGAACAACAGAAGAGATGTTTACGACATTAGACTTAGCTATGGTAGATTTGCGGGATGCGAGTGCGAAGTTTTTAAAGATTGGATCGACGCCGAGTTTTGTTAAACGCGCAAATAATATTTTGAAAATTGAAGCAAGTAATTTACCAATGGGAATTATTGAGGATGTTGAAGTTGATGTAGTGGGTGAGCAATTAAAAACAGGTGATATTCTTATTATGATGAGTGATGGGATTTTTGAGGGCGCGCAGCATGTGGAGAATCATGAATTATGGATGAAGCGGAAAATTAAAGAATTACAAACTGAAGACCCGCAAGAAATTGCTGATATCATTATGGAAGAGGTGATTCGATCTGGCGATGGTTATATAAATGATGATATGACTATTGTAGTAGCGAAAGTGAAGAAAAATATGCCGAAGTGGGCTACCATTCCAATTGTAGGAATGCAAGCGCAATAAAGTGAAACTTGAAATATGATGTTTCTTTCTAAAAACCTAGGTGGATGCCTAGGTTTTTTTGCTTTAAAAGATAATATTATTATTTTTGTGAATATGTACGAATGATGTAAGATAAAAATGTAATTTTTGTATATCTTTTTTTTGCACAATGTTTGTAAAAGTTGTACCATTATAAACAAGGTAACTAACGTTGCTGTTCTTGTTTAATGAAAGGTGATTACGAAGTTGAAAGATACATTTGTTGAAAAGGTAGATGACTTTGTAAAGCAGCATGATGTATTAAAGGAACGCTCAACAATTGTTGTAGGTGTTTCTGGTGGTCCTGACTCTGTGGCTCTTCTATATTATTTGTTAGAAAAAAGAGCAGCAAAACAGTTTGAGATTGTAGTGGCGCATGTGGATCATATGTTTCGAGGTGATGAATCTCATGAGGACCTACAGTTTGTGCAAGACCTTTGTAAAGAGCTAGGAGTTATTTGCGAAACGATAAGGATTAATGTGTCGCAATATCAACAGCAATACGGGATGAATGCACAAGTTGCTGCTAGAGAATGCAGATATGCATTTTTGGAAAGAATAATGAAGAAATATGATGCGAGGTATGTAGCTCTTGGACATCATGGTGATGATCAAGTAGAGACAATTTTAATGCGCCTTGTACGAGGGAGTACTCCGAAAGGATATGCAGGCATTGCAGTGAAGCGTCCTTTTCATAATGGGTATTTAATTAGGCCGTTACTTGGAGTAACGAAGGAAGAGATTGTTGATTACTGTCATAAGTTAAAAATAATTCCTCGTATAGATCCAAGTAATAAAAAGGAAGTATATACAAGGAATCGATTACGTAAATATGTTCTTCCTCATTTGAAAGAAGAAAATCCACAAGTGCATGAGAAATTCCAAAAATTTAGCATGCAGATGCAAGAGGATGAGGCGTATTTGCAGGAATTAGCTTTTGAGAAAATGAATAAAGTAATTACAAAAAAAAGTGATAAACAAATTAGCTTATCAATTCCTGCCTTTGAATCCATGTCTATGCCTTTACAAAGAAGAGGGATTCAACTAATATTAAACTATCTTTATGAATATAAGATTCCATCTTCTCTTTCCTCTATACATATTGACAAAGTGATTGAGTTTTTTAAGCGGACACAACCTTCGGGTTCACTTGATTTCCCAGGTGATTTAAAAATTGTTCGCGCATACGAGGAGTGCAGCTTTGGATTTAAACAAGAAATTGTTTCCCCTTTTTTACAAGATTTATCAGTGCCCGGGACAATTACGCTATCGAACGGGGATAAGCTTGTAACAGAGGTGAGCGAAGATATACCAAGTAACATGAATGAAACAGTTTTTGTTGCTAAGTATAATGATATATCATATCCACTTCGTATTCGTTCTAGAGAAAATGGAGATCGCATGTCAATACAAGGTATGAATGGCACCAAAAAGATAAAAGCTATTTTTATCGAAGCGAAAGTACCAAGAGAAAAAAGAGAAGAATGGCCGGTCGTTTGTGATGCAAGAGGGAATGTTATTTGGTTACCCTTGTTGAAGCGATCTGCATTTGCTATCTCGAAAGAGACAGCAAAGAAGGATAAATATATGATTATTCACTACAAAAGCAAGGAGTCTTCCGGGAGGATAATGAAATGATGAATCAAGATATCGAAAAAGTATTAATTTCTGAAGAGCAAATACAAGAAAAGGTGCTCGAATTAGGCGCAATTATTGCAGAGGATTATAAAAATACAGTACCTCTTGCGATTGGTGTACTAAAGGGTGCAATGCCATTCATGGCAGATTTATTAAAGAGAACAGATACATATCTTGAAATGGATTTTATGGCTGTATCTAGTTACGGTCACTCAACTGTTTCAACAGGCGAAGTGAAAATTTTAAAAGACCTTGATACTTCTGTAGAAGGTCGCGATATTTTAATCGTTGAAGATATTATTGATAGTGGTCTTACGCTAAGCTACTTAGTAGACCTATTTAAATATCGTAAAGCGAAGTCTGTAAAAATTGTTACGTTATTAGATAAACCAACAGGCCGTAAGGTAGATTTGAAAGCGGATTATGTTGGATTTACTGTACCGCATGAATTTGTTGTAGGGTATGGATTAGATTATAAAGAGCAGTACCGTAATCTTCCTTATGTAGGAGTATTAAAACCAAGCGTTTACTCAAATTAATTAAATACAGGCGTCACAATTGTATAGGAAAGTTTTTCTATGTTACGATTTACTATAGTGTTTATGCCGTGAGAGGAGGTTAGGAATGAATCGTATCTTCCGTAATACCATCTTTTATTTACTGATATTCCTAGTAGTAATTGGAATCGTGAGCTATTTTAATGGTTCGACACAAAAAACGACATCAGTTAGCTACGATAAATTCATTACTAAACTAGAAAAAGGTGAAGTTCGTAATGTGCAACTTCAACCGAAAAATGGTGTGTTTGAGGTAAAAGGACAATTTAACAACTCTAGCCAAGGAGAACAATTTGTTACTTACGCACCAAATACTGAGGAATTACAAAAGAAAATTAATGACAAAGCGCAAGGTGCTGAAGTTAAGTATCAACCAGCAGAAGAAACAAGTGCTTGGGTAACATTCTTTACTTCTATCATTCCGTTTGTTATTATCTTCATTTTATTCTTCTTCTTGTTAAACCAAGCTCAGGGCGGCGGTAGCCGTGTTATGAACTTCGGGAAAAGTAAGGCGAAGTTATATAATGACGAAAAGAAAAAGGTTCGTTTCAGAGATGTTGCTGGGGCGGATGAAGAGAAACAAGAGCTTGTTGAGGTAGTTGAATTCTTGAAAGATCCTCGTAAGTTCGCTGAAGTTGGTGCCCGTATTCCGAAGGGTGTTCTATTAGTTGGACCTCCAGGTACAGGTAAAACTTTATTAGCACGTGCTGTTGCAGGTGAGGCAGGCGTTCCGTTCTTCTCTATCAGTGGTTCTGACTTCGTAGAGATGTTCGTCGGTGTCGGTGCATCACGTGTACGTGATTTATTCGAAAATGCAAAGAAAAATGCTCCTTGTATCATTTTCATTGATGAAATTGATGCAGTAGGACGTCAACGTGGTGCGGGTCTTGGTGGTGGCCATGATGAGCGCGAGCAAACGTTGAACCAATTACTTGTTGAAATGGATGGCTTTGGTGCAAACGAAGGTATTATTATCATCGCTGCGACAAACCGTCCTGATATTCTTGACCCAGCATTATTACGTCCAGGTCGTTTTGACCGTCAAATTACAGTAGATCGTCCAGATGTAAATGGCCGTGAAGCTGTACTGAAAGTACATGCTCGTAATAAACCGCTTGATGAGAATATCAACTTAAGAGCAATTGCAACTCGTACACCGGGATTCTCTGGTGCCGATCTTGAAAACTTATTAAACGAAGCTGCGTTAGTAGCTGCGCGTCAAGATAAGAAGAAAATTGATATGAGTGACATTGATGAAGCAACGGATCGTGTTATTGCAGGTCCGGCTAAGAAAAGTCGTGTTATCTCTGAAAAAGAACGTAATATCGTTGCTTTCCATGAAGCAGGCCATACTGTAATTGGTGTTGTTCTTGATGAAGCAGATGTCGTTCATAAAGTAACAATTGTCCCTCGTGGTCAAGCTGGTGGATATGCAGTAATGCTTCCGAAAGAAGATCGTTACTTCATGACAAAGCCAGAGTTACTTGATAAAATTACTGGTTTACTTGGTGGTCGAGTAGCCGAGGAGATTGTATTTGGTGAAGTGAGTACAGGTGCTCACAACGACTTCCAACGTGCGACTGGCATTGCAAGACGTATGGTAACGGAATTTGGTATGAGTGATAAGCTTGGACCAATGCAATTTGGTAGCTCACAAGGTGGTCAAGTGTTCTTAGGAAGAGACTTCCATTCAGAACAAAACTACAGTGATGCAATTGCACACGACATCGATGTGGAAATGCAAACGATTATGAAAGAATGTTATGCTCGTGCAAAAGACATTCTTACTGAAAATCGTGATAAGTTAGATCTTATTGCAAAAACGTTACTTGAAGTAGAAACGTTAGATGCTGAGCAAATCAATCATTTATGTGATTATGGCAGATTGCCAGAACGTCCAACATCTTCAGCTGATGTGAAAGTAAACATCAACATGAAGAAGGATGATGAAGAATCAGAAGATAAGTAAGAAATGAAGGAGTGACGGTGGTCACTCCTTTTTTTTATTTGTGTAACGAAATGAAGTAGAAAAAGAATTTAAATAAATCTGGTATTAAAAATTGAAATAGGGAGTAATCTTTTTGTAAAATGATGAGGACAGAAAAGCTGATTATATAAGTATGTGTGATATGATGTTTTTATAAGTTTTATACATACTGCACAAATATAGATTAAATAAGATAAGTGGTGAGAATATGATTTTTGTATTGGATGTAGGGAACACAAATGCTGTACTGGGCGTGTTTGAAGAGGGGGAACTTCGTCAACATTGGCGCATGGAAACAGATCGTCATAAGACAGAAGATGAATATGGAATGCTTGTAAAACAGTTGCTTGAGCATGAGGGTCTTTCGTTTGAAGATGTGAAAGGTATTATCGTGTCTTCAGTCGTACCACCAATTATGTTTGCTTTAGAGCGCATGTGTGAAAAGTATTTTAAAATTAAGCCGCTTGTAGTAGGCCCTGGAATAAAAACGGGGCTAAATATTAAATATGAAAATCCACGTGAAGTAGGTGCGGATCGAATCGTAAATGCAGTAGCAGGAATTCACTTATATGGAAGTCCGCTTATTATTGTCGATTTTGGTACGGCTACTACATATTGTTATATTAACGAAGAAAAGCATTATATGGGTGGCGTTATTACACCGGGAATTATGATTTCAGCAGAGGCTTTATATAGTAGAGCGGCAAAACTTCCTCGTATTGAAATTACAAAACCAAGCAGTGTTGTTGGGAAGAATACGGTAAGTGCGATGCAATCTGGTATTCTTTATGGTTATGTTGGACAAGTGGAAGGTATTGTTAAGCGCATGAAAGAGGAAGCTAAACAAGAACCAAAAGTTATTGCAACAGGTGGATTAGCGAAATTAATTTCAGAAGAATCGAATGTAATTGATGTTGTAGATCCATTCTTAACATTAAAAGGTTTGTATATGTTATATGAGCGTAATGCAAATTTACAGCATGAGAAAGGTGAATAAATAAATATGAAAGATTATTTAGTAAAAGCGTTAGCGTTTGATGGTGAAGTGCGTGCGTATAGTGTACGTACTACAAATACGGTAAGTGAGGCGCAAAGACGTCATGATACATGGAGAACAGCTTCAGCAGCACTTGGTCGTTCTTTAACTGCAGGTACAATGATGGGTGCAATGTTAAAAGGTGACCAAAAGCTAACGATTAAGGTAGAAGGTAATGGCCCGATTGGTCCGATCTTAGTAGATGCTCATGCAAATGGGGATGTGCGTGGTTATGTAACGAATCCACATGTTGACTTTGAAGGAACAGAACAAGGGAAATTACGTGTATATCAGGCGGTAGGTACTGAAGGATTTGTAACGGTAATTAAAGATATTGGTATGCGTGAGCCGTTTATTGGTCAATCTCCAATTGTTTCAGGAGAATTAGGAGAAGACTTCACGTATTATTTTGCAGTTTCTGAGCAGACGCCTTCTTCTGTAGGTGTTGGTGTCCTTGTAAATGGAGATGATAGCATATTAGCAGCGGGTGGATTTATTCTTCAAATTATGCCAGGTGCACAGGAAGAAACAATTTCATTCATTGAAGAGCGTTTACAGAAGATTCCTCCTGTATCAACATTGATCGAACAAGGGCTTTCTCCAGAAGAGTTACTGTATGCAGTCCTTGGAGAAGATAAGGTAAAAGTATTAGAAACGATGGATGTTCAATTTAATTGCACATGCTCTCGCGAACGTATCGAGAGTGTGTTAATTAGTTTAGGTAAAACGGAGTTAGAGCAAGTTCGTGAAGAAGAAGAAGAAACAGAAGTTCATTGTCATTTCTGTAATGAGCGATACAAGTTCTCTAAAGAAGACATTACAAATTTAATTGAGAATTTGTAATAAGGCAATTCCCCCTCTAAATACATTGACAAACAGGGAATTTTCTGACAAAATCTAAATATAGATAAAACCAATAAAAATACTCGGTGTTAGGAGTGACAGGAATGCGAGTGGCACAATCAGTTTCAGAATTAATCGGGAAAACGCCGATCGTTAAGTTGAACCGCATCGTAGAATCAGACAGCGCAGATATATACTTAAAATTAGAATTTATGAATCCAGGGAGCAGTGTTAAAGATCGTATCGCATTAGCTATGATTGAAGATGCTGAGAAAAAAGGATTATTAAAAGAAGGCGATACAATCATTGAACCGACAAGTGGTAACACAGGAATTGGTTTAGCGATGGTAGCAGCTGCTAAAGGATATAAGGCAATTTTAGTAATGCCAGAAACAATGAGTATTGAACGTCGTAATTTATTACGTGCTTACGGTGCGGAATTAGTATTGACTCCAGGTCCTGAAGGAATGGGTGGAGCAATTCGTAAAGCGACTGAATTAGCAAAAGAGAATGGTTACTTTATACCACAACAGTTCAAAAATCAATCGAATCCAGAAATTCACCGTTTAACAACAGGTCCAGAAATTGTTGAACAAATGGGCGACCAATTAGATGCGTTTATTGCAGGTATTGGTACGGGTGGAACGATTACTGGTGCTGGTGAAGTGCTGAAGGAAGCGTATAAAGATATTAAAATTTATGCAGTAGAACCTGCGGATTCACCAGTATTATCTGGTGGGAAACCAGGTCCACATAAAATCCAAGGAATTGGGGCTGGATTTATCCCAGAGACATTGGATGTAGAAGTATATGATGAAATTGTTCAAGTGAAAACGGAGCAAGCGTTTGAATATGCAAGAAGAGTGGCGAAAGAGGAAGGTATTCTAGTTGGTATCTCTTCTGGAGCAGTTATTTATGCAGCAACAGAAATTGCGAAAAAGTTAGGCAAAGGGAAAAAGGTACTTGTTATTATCCCAAGTAACGGTGAACGTTATTTAAGTACACCACTTTATCAATTTGAGTCTTAATATATGTGATTGAAAAAGCATCCTTGAAAAAGGATGCTTTTTCTTTTTGGATTGGAAATAGGAAAAGAGTGAATGACTAGAAAACTTCATGTAAAATAAGAGGTAGTATAATTAATTTATTTTCACTAGCCTTCGAGTATAACTCTTCTATATACATAACGAATGTAGTTTGAAGTGGTTAATATAAGAGGGTGGGATAAAAGAAGACGGGGTGTTGATATGCAACGAAGAAAATCTTTAGCGCTTTCTATTCCATATCAGTTAGATTTCTTTAAGCAATATAAATTTCTTTCTAAGGATAAACCGCAACATATTTTGTTAGAGAGTGGGCGTGGCGGTCGTTATAACATTGTGGGGTTAAACCCGGTAGCGGTAATCCGAGGGAAGGGTAAAACATTACATATAAGTGAAAGTGGTAAGGAAACAATAAAGCAAGGAAACCCATTAGATTTAATGCAGGAATATATGGAGCGATGGAAAACGGATTATAATCCGGAATACCCGCCTTTTCAAGGTGGTGCAATTGGCTACTTTAGTTATGATTGCATCCGTTATATTGAAAAACTTCCTTCTCTTGCCGAGGATGATATTAATATACCTGACATATTCTTTTTATTATTTGATGATGTATTTGTGTATGATCAAGAAGAAAAAGTATTATGGATTATTACACATTATGCAGATAAGCATGAAGAGGCAAAAGAACGATTAAATGAATGGAAGGTTCTTTGGACGACAGAAGCGCTAGAAGTGACTATGCCGTTTGCGTGCCCTGAAAAGAAAAGTGAAGCAGTTGCTTTTACTGAAGAAGGTTTTATGAAGGCAGTTGAATGTATTCAAGAATATATTGGTGCTGGTGATGTGTTCCAAGTGAACTTGTCAACAAGACAAGAAAGAACGTTACAAACACATCCACTAGAAATTTATACAAGTCTTCGCGAAATTAATCCATCTCCATATATGGGTTACTTGGAGCTTGGGGATTTTCAAATTGTTAGTGGATCGCCGGAGTTGCTAATTAAGAAACAAGGAGCTGAAGTAAGTACAAGACCAATTGCTGGAACGAGATCTAGAGGGGCGAATGAGCAAGAGGATGAAGAGTTGGCAAGAGAATTAATTGAGAATGAAAAGGAACGAGCAGAGCATGTCATGCTTGTAGATTTAGAGCGAAATGATTTAGGGCGTGTTTGTAAATATGGCACTGTAGAAGTAGATGAATTTATGGTAATTGAGAAATACTCACACGTTATGCATATTGTTTCTAATGTGCGTGGTGAGGTGGAAGAAGATAAAGATGCTTTTGATTTAGTGAAGGCTGTATTCCCTGGGGGGACAATTACTGGTGCCCCGAAAATACGTACGATGGAAATTATTGAAGAACTAGAACCTGTTCGCCGAGGGATTTATACAGGTTCAATTGGTTGGATTGGTTATTCTGGAGATACAGAATTGAATATTGTGATTAGGACACTTCTTGCTAAAGATGGAAAAGCACATGTACAAGCGGGAGCGGGAATTGTAATTGATTCAAATCCGGAAAATGAATATAAAGAGTCGTTAAAAAAGGCGATTGCTTTATGGCGTGCAAAAGAACGTAGCGAAGAAACGGTTAGGTGAGAGAAATGATATTAATGATTGATAATTATGATTCTTTTACATTTAATTTAGTGCAGTTTCTTGGAGAACTTGGACAAGAGCTTGTTGTTAAACGTAACGATGAAGTGACTATTTCAGATATTGAGAATATGAAACCAGACTTTTTAATGATTTCGCCAGGTCCATGTAGTCCGAATGAGGCAGGGATTAGTATGGAGGTTATTCGATACTTCGCTGGAAAGATTCCGATTTTTGGGGTTTGTCTAGGGCATCAATCTATTGCGCAAGTGTTTGGTGGAGAGGTTGTCCGTGCAGAGCGATTAATGCATGGGAAAACATCGCTTATGCATCATGATGAGAAGACGATTTTTTCGGATATCCCTAATCCATTTACTGCGACGCGCTATCATTCCCTTATTGTTAAGAAAGAGACATTACCGGAGTGCTTAGAGGTAACATCTTGGACGGAAGAAGGGGAAATTATGGCGCTCCGTCATACAACATTACCGATTGAAGGTGTACAGTTCCATCCGGAATCTATTATGACTTCTCACGGAAAAGAGTTGTTGCAGAATTTCATTCGTAAATATAGTCCAAGTGTGACATCATGTTAATTTACGTAAATGGTCAGTATGTAGAAGCGAGTGAAGCGAGAATTTCGCCGTATGACCACGGTTATTTATATGGACTTGGAGTTTTCGAGACGTTTCGTATTTATAATGGTCATCCTTTCTTATTGGATGATCATTATGACCGTTTAATAGATGCGCTGGATACGTTGCAAATTAAATGGTCGATGACGAAAGATGAAGTAATGCTTATTTTGAAGAATTTACTCGTTAAGAACAAATTAGAGCATGCGTATGTCCGTTTTAATGTATCGGCGGGTATAGATGAAATTGGATTGCAAACAGAAATGTATGAAGAGCCGTCTATTATTGTTTTTATAAAACCTTTAGCGGCCCCGGGAGATGTAGTGGAAAAAGAAGGGGTTGTCTTAAATCAAGTGAGAAATACACCAGAGGGTGCATCTCGCTTGAAGTCTCACCATTATTTAAATAACATTTTGGGGAAACGCGAAATAGGCAATGTTGTGAATAAGGAAGGTATTTTCCTTACTGAAACAGGTTATGTTGCAGAGGGCATTGTTTCGAATCTCTTTTTTGTAAAAGGTGATATTTTATATACACCTTCTTTAAAAACGGGGATTTTAAATGGTATCACTCGTGCGTTTATTATAAAGGTTGCTGAAAAGATGGGTATAGAAGTAAAGGAAGGTCTCTTTACAAAAGATGAATTACTTTCAGCCGATGAAGTCTTCGTAACAAACTCGATTCAAGAAATTGTTCCGCTTAATTGTATAGAGGGGCGAGATTTCCCGGGTAAAGTAGGTGTGGTTACAAAAAGATTTATGAATCTTTATGAAATGCAGAGAGAGAAATTGTGGAGCAGAAATGAATTACGAAGAGGAGATGTGTAGTTTGAAGTGGGATTATGATTTGCGCTGCGGCGAATATACATTGAACTTAAATGAAAAAACGTTAATTATGGGGATTTTAAATGTAACACCAGATTCGTTTTCTGATGGTGGGAGTTACAACGAGGTAGATGCTGCAGTGCGCCATGCGAAAGAAATGCGAGAAGAAGGTGCTCATATTATTGATATTGGTGGCGAATCTACTCGTCCGGGCTTTGCTAAAGTATCGGTGGAAGAAGAAATAAAACGAGTTGTTCCAATGATTCAGGCTGTTTCAAAAGAGGTGAAATTGCCTATTTCTATCGACACGTATAAAGCTGAAGTTGCAAAACAAGCAATTGAAGCTGGTGCTCATATTATTAATGATATTTGGGGAGCGAAGGCGGAACCACAAATCGCTGAAGTTGCAGCTCATTACGATGTACCTATTATCTTAATGCATAATCGCGATAATATGAATTATCGTAATTTAATGGCTGATATGATTGCTGACTTATATGACAGTATTAAAATTGCTAAAGATGCTGGTGTGCGAGATGAGAATATCATTTTAGACCCAGGTATTGGTTTTGCTAAAACGCCTGAACAAAATTTAGAAGCGATGCGTAATTTAGAACAGTTAAACGTACTAGGTTATCCAGTTCTCTTAGGTACTTCGAGAAAGTCCTTTATTGGGCATGTGCTAGATTTACCGGTAGAAGAACGTCTTGAGGGGACGGGAGCTACCGTTTGTCTTGGTATTGAAAAGGGTTGTGAGTTTGTTCGTGTTCATGATGTGAAGGAAATGGCGCGTATGGCTAAGATGATGGATGCGATGATTGGTAAGGGGGTAAAGTAATTGGATAAAATTTATATTCATGATATGGAGTTTTACGGTTATCATGGTGTATTCCCAGAGGAAAATAAATTGGGCCAGAGATTTAAAGTGGACTTAACGGTGGAATTGGATTTGAAACAAGCAGGAGAAAGTGATGACTTAGAGCAGTCTGTTAATTATGGAGAGCTTTTCGAGTTATGTAGGAAAGTTGTAGAAGATAGAACATATAAGCTTGTAGAGAGCATTGCTGAAAATATTGCTACAGATATATTGAAACAATATGAGAGTATTTCAAGATGTACGATAAAGGTAATTAAACCAGATCCGCCGATACCGGGACATTATCGTGCTGTAGCGGTAGAAATTACGAGAGAACGTCCATGAATAATATAGCTTACATTGCATTAGGTTCAAATATTGGAGAACGTTATACGTATTTAACTGAAGCGATTCAGTTTCTGAATAAAAATCCTTATATCAAAGTTGAGGATGTTTCGTCTGTATATGAGACGGAACCGGTTGGCTATACTGACCAAAGTTGCTTTTTGAATTTAGTTATAAAAATTTCTACCAATTTATCACCGCAAGAATTATTGAAAGTAACGCAAAAAGTAGAAAATGATCTAGGAAGAAAAAGGGAAATTAGGTGGGGACCTAGGACTATCGACCTTGACATTTTACTATATAATCAAGAAAATATTGAAGCAGAGAATCTTATTGTTCCGCATCCGCGGATGTTCGAAAGAGCTTTTGTTATCGTTCCGTTGTTAGAGATTAATCAAGATATAAAACAAAACATTTCACGTTCACAAGTAGAAGAAATGAAAAGGCGAGAGGGAGTAACGGTATGGAAGCAGAAAAATGGGGAAGACGCATTCGTGCTTTTCGAAAACTAAAAGGTTATACGCAAGAAGGTTTTGCAAAAGAATTAGGGGTATCTGTATCTGTTTTAGGTGAAGTTGAGCGAGGGAATCGATCGCCTTCCCAAGACTTTGTAGTGGAAGTTGCTAAAGCATTAAAGGTCTCGATAGATGAGCTAATGCCAAAGTGACCATGAAGGAAGGAGTAAATCGAGTGTTAAAAATCGCAAATATTGAGATGAAAAATCCGGTTGTATTAGCACCGATGGCGGGAGTGTGTAACTCTGCATTCCGTTTGACAGTAAAAGAATTCGGTGCAGGCCTAGTTTGTGCTGAAATGGTAAGTGATAAGGCGATACTACTGAACAATAAAAGAACATTAGATATGTTATATATTGATGAGAGAGAAAAGCCATTAAGTTTACAAATTTTTGGTGGCGAGAAAGAAACTCTTGTAGATGCTGCGAAATACGTAGATCAATATACGACAGCAGACATCATTGATATTAATATGGGGTGCCCAGTACCAAAAATCGTTAAGTGTGATGCAGGAGCAAAGTGGCTTTTAGACCCAAATAAAATATATGAAATGGTAGCGGCAGTTGTAGATGCTGTAGAAAAACCAGTTACAGTTAAAATGCGTATTGGTTGGGATGAGGATCATATTTTCGCAATCGAGAATGCGAAGGCTGTTGAGCGTGCTGGTGGAGAAGCGGTAGCGGTTCATGGGCGCACACGAGTACAAATGTATGAAGGAAAAGCGGATTGGGATATTATTAAACAAGTAAAGCAAGCTGTAAATATCCCGGTTATCGGAAATGGTGATGTCGCAACGCCACAAGATGCAAAGCGTATGCTTGATGAAATTGGTGTAGATGGTGTTATGATTGGCCGCGCTGCCCTTGGAGATCCATGGATGATTTATCGTACGGTAAAGTATTTAGAGACGGGTGAATTAATGCCAGAACCGACAGTACGTGAGAAAATTGACGTATGTATGTTGCATCTAGATCGTCTGATCGATTTAAAGAATGAAAATGTCGCTGTAAGAGAGATGAGAAAGCACGCAGCTTGGTATTTAAAGGGCATTCGTGGTAATGCAACTGTACGTAATGGTATCAATGCTTGTAATACGCGTGAAGACTTAGCGAATGTATTAGGTACATTTGTAGAAGAAGTAGAAGCGAAACAACAAACAATTCACGTTGGTTAATAATAGGAAGGGAAGATTGACATTCTTCTATACACTTCCTATAATTACGTGAAAGAAAGAAGAACTGCCAGTTAGTTGCTGGCAGTTTTTCTAGTTGAGTAGAAAATGCTATACTGTATATATTGTAAAAATTAATAGAGCTGGAGTGATATCAATACCATGGATAACATGAACCACGAAGAATTAAACGACCAATTGCTTGTTCGTCGTGAAAAGCTACATAACTTACGTGAGCAAGGGATCGATCCGTTCGGTAAACGTTTTGAACGTACAAATGCAACAAATGAATTATTAAGCCTATATGGAGAGTTCTCTAAAGAAGAATTAGAGGAGAAAGAAATCTCTGTTTCTATCGCTGGTCGTATTATGACAAAACGCGGTAAAGGAAAAGCTGGATTTGCGCATATTCAAGATTTACATGGACAAGTTCAAATTTACGTTCGTAAAGATGCTGTTGGAGATGAAGAGTACGAATTATTTAAAACAGCAGATTTAGGTGACTTAGTAGGTATTGAAGGTAAAGTTTTCAAAACGAACGTTGGAGAACTTTCGGTGAAAGCAACGGGCTTTACGCTATTAACGAAATCTCTTCGTCCATTACCGGATAAATATCATGGACTAAAAGATGTTGAACAACGCTACCGTCAACGTTACTTAGACTTAATTACAAGTATGGAAAGCCGTGAAACATTTGTTACTCGCAGTAAAATCATTCGTGAAATGAGAAGATACTTAGATGACAATGGTTATCTTGAAGTGGAAACACCTATGATGCACGCAATTGCAGGTGGAGCTTCTGCGCGTCCTTTCATCACGCACCATAATGCGTTAGATATGGAATTATATATGCGTATCGCAATTGAACTTCATTTAAAACGCCTTATTGTGGGTGGATTAGAAAAAGTTTATGAAATCGGCCGTGTATTCCGTAACGAGGGTGTATCAACTCGTCATAATCCCGAGTTTACGATGATTGAATTATATGAAGCGTATGCTGATTATAAAGATATTATGAAACTAACAGAAAATATGGTTGCTCATATCGCGAAGCAAGTACTAGGTACAACAACAATCCAGTATGGTGACTATGAAATTAATCTAGAACCAGAATGGACACGTCTTCATATGGTAGATGCAATTAAAGAACATTCTGGAGCAGATTTCTGGAATCCGATGAGTGTAGAAGAAGCGCGTGAACTTGCAAAAGAACATAATGTAGAAATTAAGGATACAATGGAAGTTGGTCATATTATTAATGAATTCTTCGAACAAAAAGTAGAAGATAAATTAATCCAACCAACATTTATTTACGGTCATCCGGTAGAAATTTCGCCACTTGCGAAAAAGAATGACGAAGATCCACGATTCACAGATCGTTTCGAATTATTTATTGTTGCACGTGAACATGCAAATGCATTCACTGAATTAAATGATCCAATCGATCAGAAAGAACGTTTTGAAGCACAATTAAAAGAACGCGAACAAGGTAATGATGAAGCTCACATGATGGATGATGATTATATTGAAGCTCTTGAGTATGGTATGCCTCCTACAGGTGGACTAGGAATTGGTATTGATCGTCTTGTTATGTTATTAACGAATGCACCATCTATTCGTGACGTACTATTATTCCCTGCTATGCGTCATAAACAAGACTAAGCTTTGGAGATTTCTCCAAAGCTTTTTTTATTTGAGTATGAACGTGGGGCATTAGATGTCGATGTTGGGAGAAATTATATTTATATAGAAGAAAAGTGCTTTTTTTATACTTTTTTACTAAGTTAAAAATTTTATTAGAAAAACTATTGCATTTTAATAATCAAACTGGTATATTTATATTCGTTGCCACGAAAGGTAACAAGCAAAACAAACGAAAAACAACTTATTGAAAAAAGTTGTTGACGAAAATATAACGAAATGTTATATTAATAAAGTCGCTTCTGAGCGACGAAGTAGTTCTTTGAAAACTGAACGAAACAAACAACGTGAAACGTCAATTTTTATTTTATGATGCTAGACAAACTAACTTTATTGGAGAGTTTGATCCTGGCTCAGGATGAACGCTGGCGGCGTGCCTAATACATGCAAGTCGAGCGAATGGATTAAGAGCTTGCTCTTAT
>NZ_JAKUFF010000031.1:0-47680 GCF_022663305.1 Bacillus cereus group sp. BfR-BA-01408
AACATCAAATATTTCTGTACGCCGTGGTTTAGAAGAAGTTGGATTTACAGATGTAACAGTTGTAAAAGAGCAAGAGTTACCAGATCCGAACTTCTCTACAGTAAAATCACCAAACCCAGAAGAGCATGCAGCATTTGAATATGCAATTCGTGAAGGTGAGAAGGTAGGCGCAGATGTGTTAATCGCAACGGATCCTGACGCAGACCGCCTTGGTGTAGCAGTTCGTAATCACGATGGTGAGTTCCAAGTATTAACTGGTAACCAAACAGGTGCATTAATGCTTGATTACTTATTATCTCAAAAGAAAGAAAACGGAACGCTACCAGAGAACGGTGTTGTATTAAAAACAATCGTAACGTCTGAAATTGGTCGTACAATCGCGAAAGCATACGGTTTAGATACAGTTGATACGTTAACTGGATTTAAATTTATCGGTGAGAAAATTAAACAGTATGAAGAAAGCGGACAATACGAATTCCAATTCGGTTATGAGGAAAGCTATGGTTATTTAATCCGTCCATTCTGCCGTGATAAAGATGCGGTACAATCTGTTCTATTTGCATGTGAAGTAGCTGCGTACTACAAATCACAAGGTAAAACGTTATACGATGGTCTATTAGAAGTGTTTGAGAAGTACGGTTTCTTCCGTGAAGATCTTGTATCGTTAACGCTAAAAGGAAAAGATGGAGCGGAACAAATTCAAGAAATGATGGCAACATTCCGTGAAAATCCTCCGAAAGAAGTAGCGGGCTTAACAGTTGTAGCAGTTGAAGACTATAAAGCGAGCATGATTACATCTTTACAAGATGGACATAAAGAAGAGATTCACTTGCCGAAATCAAATGTGATAAAATATCAATTAGAAGATGGTTCTTGGTTCTGCCTACGTCCATCTGGAACTGAACCGAAGATTAAGTTCTACTTCGGTGTTCAAGATAATTCTTTACAAAATAGTGAACAAAAGTTACTTATTATTAAAGAAGATGTTATGAATCGTTTATAATAAATTTTAGAAGAGTTCGATTATGTTATCGAACTCTTTTTTATGAACAAATTCCAAACAATAAAATCCCCTAATTCAGAAATCCACTAATATGTTATGATAAATGCACTAAGTTAGTAACATATTGGGTGCAAAGGATAGAAGAAACAGGTGAAGCAGATGAATAAAAGGCAACAGGAAATTTTACAAGTTTTATTATCTGAGTCTAATGAGTATTTGTTAGTGCAGGAGCTTGCTGATAGGATTGGTTGTTCAGAGAAGACGATTCGTAATGACTTTAAGATCATTGAGGAATATGTAGAGAAGTATTCAGAGGCAGTTCTTATTCGGAGACCGGGTTTAGGTGTTTGTTTAGAAATTACGGATTATGATAAGTCGAGTTTGTTCAATAAACTGTATGCTGTAAAACAGGATATAGGCTATGCATCAGATGAGGAGAGAGTGTTGCAAATTGCGTATAGCTTGTTGATGAATGTTAAACCAGTTACAGTGCAGGAGCTTGCTGAGCAGTATTTTGTTAATAGAGCTACGGTTAAGAAAGATTTAGATAGAATTGAGACGTGGCTTGAGGAACTAGGGTTAGATTTGGTTGTAAAGCAAAGGATAGGATTAACGGTAGAGAGCGATGAGAGAAGTAAGAGGAAGGCATTAGCTAAACTATCAGATTTAATTCATAATCGTGAATTAATGAATCAATTTATTAAAAAGCAATTTTTGTATCATGAAATTGAATTTATAATGACGGAATTGAAAGCGTTACAAAAAAGGTATGATATATTTTTTACAGATGATACGTTAGAAAATCTTTTATTACATACGTTAATCATGGTGCGGAGGATGAAGTTAAAACAACCAATTTCGATGTCTAATGATGATTTAAAGATTGTGCGAGAGACGAAAGAGTATGGTTGGACATTAGATTTTTTAACAAGATTAGAGTTTGTATTTACGGTTCATTTCACTGAAGAAGAGATAGCTTATTTAGCCATTCATATTTTAGGCGGGAAATTTCGTTATCAAGATGAATGGGAAAGAAATAAGTTAAATGTGAGTAATCCTGTGCTTTCACAAGTTGTATCGCATTTAATAGGTCGTATATCTAAATTGAATGAAATCGATTTCGGGGAGGATCCATTTTTACTAGAGGGATTACAGATGCACTTGTACACGACATTAAATCGTTTGCAATATAATCTTTCTGTTTCAAATCCGATGCTTCATGAAATTAAGCGAATGTATCCGTATATGTTTGATATGTTAATTCATGAGCTGGATGATATTAATAAATCATTAAATCTACAAATCCCTGAGGAAGAAGCAGCCTATCTTACTTTGCATTTTCAGGCGGCAATGGAGCGTTTGAGTGATAAAAAGGTATCAAAAAATGTAATTATTGTTTGTCATATGGGGATAGGGATGTCGCAATTATTACGGACGAAAATCGAAAGGAAATTCCGCTATATCCATGTGCTGGATTGTATCGCAAAGTCCTATTTAGAAGAATACTTAATGAAAAATAAAAAGGTAGAGCTTATTATTTCTACGACAGATCTTCCGCAGTTAAATATCCCTCATTTTGTTGTATCTCCTTTATTAGAGCGGAGTGAAGAAAGTAAGTTAGAGGAATTTATGAAGAAATTAGATGAACTACCGTCTAACGGCAATAAGGACTTTGTATTATTGAACTACACAACTCCTTTTTTAGTCTTTTTACAACAAGAAGTAGAACATCGCTACGAATTAATTGAAAAATTAGCGAGATCTCTTTATGAAAAGGGATATGTAGAGAAAGAATACATTGAAAATGCGATTGCTAGAGATAGAATGTCAGCAACGACAATTGGGGCAGGAGTTGCAATCCCGCATGGGAGTCCTAAGCTAATTAAACAATCCGCAATTGCAGTGGCTACGCTGAAGGAGCCTTTGGACTGGGGAGTAGAGAAAGTATCGCTCGTATTTATGTTAGCAGTTAAGAGTGATGGTAAGGAAGTTACGAAACAGTTATTTCATGAGTTGTCTTTTATAAGTGAACAACCTGTTTTTGTTCAGAAGCTTATAAAGGAAACAAATATAATGAAGTTTTTATCTTATTTAAGATATGAATAGGTAAGGCGAGAAGCCTTACTTTTTTATTTGCTCCGGTAAAATAATGTTTTTTCCGGAGGTTACGGTAAAAAAGAAAACTTTTATGAATCGAATATTGATATATATTATTTGTAGGCGCTTACATAAGGGTGAGGAGGATTAAAATGAAAGTACTAGCGATTACATCGTGTCCGAATGGGATTGCCCATACGTATATGGCTGCAGAAAACTTGCAAAAAGCAGCGGATAAATTAGGAATTCAAATGAAAGTTGAAACACAAGGAGGTATAGGTGTTGAAAATGAACTTACTGAGCAGGAGATTCGTGAAGCAGATGGCATCATTATAGCTGCAGATCGTGCCGTAAATAAAGATAGATTCATAGGTAAAAGGTTATTAGTCGTAGGAGTTAAAGATGGTATACGTAAACCAGAGGAACTGATTCAAAAAGTAGTAGATGGTAATGTTCCTGTTTATCATTCAGATGTGAAAGAGGCAGGAGATGACCCACAAGGGAAAAAGCAAAACCCTATATACCGTCATTTGATGAATGGTGTATCATTCATGGTTCCTTTCATTGTTGTAGGAGGATTATTAATTGCAATTGCATTAACACTTGGTGGTGAGAAAACTCCTGGTGGTTTAGTAATACCAGAAGGTTCTTTTTGGAAAACAATTGAGCAAATAGGTGGCGCTTCATTTGCATTTATGGTGCCAATTTTAGCTGGCTATATTGCGTACAGTATAGCTGATAAACCTGGGCTTGTTCCTGGTATGATTGGCGGATATATTGCAGCAACGGGAAGTTTTTATGGTAGTGAGAGTGGCGCAGGTTTCCTAGGCGGCATTATTGCAGGTTTCTTAGCTGGTTATGTTGCGTTAGGAATTAAAAAGTTAAAAGTGCCAAAAGCGATTCAACCAATTATGCCGATTATTATTATTCCGGTATTTACATCACTTATTGTTGGTTTAGCATTTGTATTTATTATCGGTGCTCCTGTAGCACAAGTATTTGAATCATTAACAGCTTGGTTAGCTGGTATGCAAGGGTCAAGTTCAATTCTTTTAGCATTAATCTTAGGTGCAATGATTTCATTTGATATGGGTGGTCCAGTAAATAAAGTAGCATTCTTATTTGGTTCTGCAATGATTGGAGAAGGAAATTATGAAATTATGGGACCGATTGCAGCGGCGATTTGTATTCCGCCAATTGGAATGGGACTTGCTACATTTATAGGAAAGAGAAAGTTCCAAGAGTCTGAAAAGGAAATGGGGAAAGCTTCATTTACGATGGGCTTATTCGGTATTACAGAAGGAGCTATTCCTTTTGCAGCACAGGATCCATTACGTGTTATTCCTAGTATTATGGCTGGTTCGATGACAGGTGCTGTTATTGCAATGATTGGTAACGTAGGAGGTAGAGTAGCACATGGTGGACCTATCGTTGCGGTACTAGGAGCGGTAGATAACGTATTTATGTTCTTTGTTGCTATTATTGCAGGTTCTATTGTTACAGCGGTTATTGTGAATGTATTAAAGAAAGATATTTCAAAGATTGAAGAAACACAGGAATTAAAAGAAATGAAAGAAGTGTCAGCAACTAAGGAAGTAACGGAAGCTCAAGAACAAGAAATAGAACAGAAAGCTGAAAAGATTGAAATTCAGAAGTTAACAGATATAACAAGTCTGGAGCTAATTGATGTTAATTTAGCGGGAGAGACACGTGATGATATTATTGATGAAATGATTGGGAAATTAAATGCCGTAGGTGCTTTACATTCTGATTCTGAGTTTAAGCAAGCAATTATGAGTCGTGAAGCAGAGAGTAGTACAGGCATTGGAATGAACATTGCGATTCCTCATGGGAAGTCAGATGCAGTAAAAAAACCAAGTGTTGTATTTGGAATTAAACAATCAGGGGTAGATTGGAAGAGTTTAGATGGAACGGATGCAAAATTAATATTTATGATTGCAGTTCCGAAAGAGAGTGAAGGAAATGAGCACTTGAAGATTCTTCAAATGCTTTCAAGAAAACTTATGGATGATAGTTATAGAGAGAGATTAATATCTGTCCAAACGAGAGAAGAAGCACATAAGTTATTAGATGACATCGTATAAAATGGAGGATTTTAATCATGACAGAACCGTTATTTTTTGCACCCATTTTTAAAGAAAGAATTTGGGGTGGTACGAAATTAACCTCTTTCGGATATGAAATACCATCAGAACAAACGGGAGAATGTTGGGCGTTTGCTGCGCATCAAAATGGACAAAGTGTAGTTAAAAATGGAAAGTATAAAGGCTTGTCTTTGGGACAATTGTGGAACAATCATAGAGAGTTATTTGGGAATATTGAGGGAGATCGATTCCCTCTTCTTACAAAAATTTTAGATGCAAATCGCGATTTATCTGTTCAAGTACATCCGAATGATGAATATGCACGTATAAATGAAAATGGTGAGCTAGGAAAGACTGAATGTTGGTATGTCATCGATTGCAAAGAAGGTGCTGAGATTATTTATGGACATCATGCAAAAACAAAGGATGAACTAGTAAATTTGGTTGAACAAGAAGAGTGGCACAAGCTATTACAACGTGTAAAAGTGAAACCAGGTGATTTCTTCTTTGTTCCAAGTGGGACTATTCATGCAATTGGTGAAGGTATTTTAATATTAGAAACGCAACAAAACTCTGATACTACTTATCGGTTATATGATTATAATAGAAGAGATTCAGAGGGGAAACTGCGTGAACTCCATCTGGAGAAAAGTATGGAAGTAATAGAGACACCATTTGTTTCAAAGCAACAATCTGTTCAATATGAAAAAATAGAAGATTTATATGTAAGAAAATTTAGTGAATGTCCTTATTTTTCAGTAGAAAAATGGGAATTAGATGGAGTGGTTAACTTAACGCAAAAAAATCCATTTCTTCTTTTAAGTGTAATAGATGGAGAAGGCAAGCTAATACACGGTACTGAAAGGTATCAATTGGAGCAAGGAGATCATCTCATATTACCAAGCGATTTTGGGGAATATAGAGTGGTAGGACGTGCTGAATTTATTATTGCGAGCGTATAAGAGATGAAATATAACAGGAGAGAGTATCGTCGACAAAATATGTTCGACAATACCCTCTCTTTTTTTGTATGATTTTTGCTATACTAAACTGTACTATAATACAGGATGGAAGGAGGAGAATGATGAAAATACTTGTAGTGGATGATGAATCGAGTATTCGTAATTTGATTCGGATGCAGCTTGAGATGGAAGGATATGAAGTGCTTACGGCGGCTGACGGGAGAGAAGCTTTAGAGAGATGGAATGAAGGGCCGGATGTTTTGATTTTGGATGTTATGCTTCCAGATACAGATGGGTATGAGTTGCTTCGTTTGTTCCGGGAGAAGGATCGGGATATTCCAGTTCTCATGTTAACTGCGAAGAGTCAGATGAATGATAAATTGCTTGGCTTGCAGCTTGGTGCAGATGATTATGTGACGAAGCCATTTAATTATGCGGAGCTTATTCTTCGGGTCAAGAATATGACGCGGCGCGTGAAGAAGAAGGAGGTAACGGTAAGCCATGAAGTAATCGGGGCGGGAGAGATAACGATTTGTCCTAAGGAAAGAAAAGTGCATGTGAGTGGGCAAGAGATTCAGTTAACGTACCGAGAGTTTAATTTATGTCAGTTGTTTGTTTCCAATCCGCAGCGTGTATTTATGAGAGATGAGTTACTTGAGAAAGTATGGGGATTTGAGTATATCGGAAATACGAGAGCGGTTGATATTATGGTGCAAAGACTGCGGAAGAAGTTAGGGAATAGCGGGGAATATATTAAGACAATTTATGGCGTTGGTTATAAACTGGATTGTTAAGTGGTGATGGTATGTCTTTAAAAAGAAATATGGTGTTTGGAATCGTTGGATTATTAATCCCGATATTTGTTCTTTTGTACGCAGTTGTTTATATTACGTTAGAAAAGAATATGTATCATAACGCGGCAAATTCTTTAGAAAAGTTAAGTGTAGAAGCACAAATTTATACGATGAATTATTTAGAGAAGGAAGCAGAGGTAGAGACGCTCGGTCCGAATTCACTTTTAATTGCTTCGTATTTAGCAAAGCGCATGGATGTCCGTGTACAGATGATCGGGAAGAATGGGGATGTTGTGGCGGATACGCAAAAGGGAGCGCTTCTTCATCGGAATATTGATATTGAGAGTTCTTTGAAGGGGAAGAAATCTTATGTGTTTGAAGAGGGAGACCCAGCTCCAATTCTTTTGTTTTCAAGCCCGGTTTATTATGGAAACGATGTCATTGGTAGTGTTCGTTTTATAAATGAGTTAACGGGTGAGAAGGAAGTGTTAACAAATGTTGGTTGGACGTTTTTAATGACGTCTCTTTGCCTCGTAGCTGCAGGTATTTTCTTTGCAATTCGTTTGGCGAAGTCTCTTCATAAGCCGATTGATCAGTTAAGACAAATGGCGCACCGGCTTGCGAATGGTGATTATAAAAGTAAGATTGAGCTAAATGAATATGTGGAAATTGCGCAGCTTTCAGCGTCTTTTAATGCGATGGCTGATGGGATTGAACTACATATTAAGCAATTGAAGGAAGAGAAAGAGAAGCAGAAAGATTTCTTAGACCGTATTACGCATGAGCTAAAAACACCGCTAACGGCGATTATTGGCTATGTGGATTTAATTCCGAAGTTAAAGGAGAAGGAAGATGTACAGGAGAGCTTGCGCTATGTAGCTGTAGAAAGTGAGCGTTTATTATCACTTGTAGAGGAATTACTTAAGTCTTCAAAGTACGGGACGAGTACGTTTGAAATATCACCTACAGTTGTGAATATAAAGGAATTAGCCGAAGAAGCAGTTTCAATCGTGAAACCTCGTCTGCAGAAGTTTGAGATTGAAGTTATCAATGAGTTAACAGATGTATATGTTGTTGCCGATTTCGATAAGACGAAACAGATCTTCTTAAATGTGCTAGATAATACGATAAAATATAGCGATGCTACGCAAATTCGTATGAATGTCATTGTAAATGAACGTGAGGCGAAGGTGTTTGTTCATGATGATGGCATTGGTATAGATGAAGGTGTGCTGGCAGAGTGGAATGAATCGCCAGAAGGGAAGGTACTTTCTTCTAGTTACGGGAATGGGTATGGTTTGTATATTTGTCAGGAGATTATGAATAAGCAGGGCGGAAGTATGCGGATTGAGAGTAGTGAAGAGGTTGGTACTACCATATTTATCACATTCTTGCTTCCGAGACGGATGGAAGACATAAAAAACTTGAAAGCGGTTAAATGATACATTTATGAAACAATTATGCGGTATTTTCGAAACAACGTTTTTTTATCTTGGAGGTAGGCAGAAATGAAAAGGCTATCATTTCAAATTCTTATGTTTGTCCTTTGTATAATCGTTTCTCTTATTTTGTTTTATGTGATGGAGAAGCAAATATATAATCGGATCACAATCGTGAATGACAAACAAGCTGTTTTACAAAGAGTGAATGAATCCCTGCCTACTGAAATGAAGGTTAGGCATGAAAAGTGGGGAGAAATTGTTATAACGGATGAAGTTCGTTTGCATACGATTGTTTCATTCTTTGACCGAATTCAAATCAATCCGAGTGAAGCTAAGAATCAAGAACAAGTATTTACTGGAGAAGTAACGTACTTGAATGGACAGAAGCGTACTTTTGCAGTAGGTGACTTGTTCCAGTACGGGGCTGATATGTACGGAAAGAATGGTACGGATCCAATGATTTCAGCATTGCAAACGTATTTGTTAAGCCTGTATTACACACCAGAACGTATTCATGATTTTTTTGCGTCAGCACAGGATGTCATAGTACGCCAAGGTGGTGTGGAACGTGCGGTGAATGTTACGCACATACTTGATTCGATTCGGTACGCAAAGCAAATTACAGATTACGGAGAAATTCAGAAGTTATTACAATCACAGAATGAACCGATCGCTTATATTACCGCTTATAAAACAGGTAAGCGTATAAAGAATGATCGTGAAGACATTCTTACTATTTCTGTGTATCCATCGTATTTTGTTGTGCAATATCTCGGTGATAATAATGGG
Source organism: Bacillus cereus group sp. BfR-BA-01408 (assembly GCF_022663305.1). Lineage (NCBI taxonomy): Bacteria > Bacillati > Bacillota > Bacilli > Caryophanales > Bacillaceae > Bacillus > Bacillus cereus group sp. BfR-BA-01408. Next base: position 9,193 of record NZ_JAKUFF010000031.1, read on the forward strand.
AATGTCATGTATATGAAAAGCTCCCTCGCAAATGTATTTGTAAAGGAGAATGTGTCATGAGAAAGATAGCCTTTTTCTTCTTTTTGCTAGTAATTGGAGGAGCGATGTCTAGTTGCTCTCGAGATACAACCTCTATTAAATATAATAAAAGTGGTCTCCCTATTTTGAATGATCGTCATCTTGTTGCGTATGTAGCGGCTCGCGAGGAAGTTGGGGAAGCGTTGCTTTCATCATTTTGTAAACCACGCGGCTGTACGTATGAATTTATTCGTCTTTCGACAGAAGAGCTTCTTCGCAGGGTAGAAGAGGAAGCTGGAAATCCGAAAGCGGATATTATTATTGGCGGTACGGTAGACGCGCATCAAATGATGAAGCAAAAAAATCTATCTATTCCTGTTACGAGTCAGCATGCGAACCGTATTTCAAAAACTGTGAAAGATAAAGACGGTTATTGGTACGGTTATGAAGTAGAGAAGCTGGCAATTGCGATCAATAAAGAGCGGTGGAACGAAGAATTAGCACCGCTCGGACTTCCTTATCCATCAAGGTGGCAAGATTTATTAAATCCAGTATATAAGGGAAAGATTGTTATGCCAGATCCAAATGTTTCAGGAACAGCCTATACGTTTTTTCAATCACTTATTGATACTGTAGGTGAAGAGGAAGCGAAAGAATATGTTAAGAACTTTGCAGGGCAAGTTGGTGAAGTAACAGTGAATGGTTACATGCCAGTAGAGCTTGTTGCGAGTGGTGAGTATATGATAGGCATCAATTTCATGGGAGATCAGAGAATGCTTCAAAAACAAGGCTTTCCAGTTGTAAGTATCGTACCTGAGCAAACAGGGCTATCTGTTAATGCGATTTCGAAACTAAAACGTGCACCGAACGGTATTATTGCGGATTTATTTATTGATTATTGTTTATCAGAAGAAGCGGGTCACATTTTAGAAAAGGTTTCGTTTGGCGTGCCAACGATGTTTGCGAAGAACGAGAAAGAAATAGAAGGACAGCCGGTTAGAAGAACGAACCAACATATATCAAATAGCGGAATAATCGAGATCTGGAATAGACAACGTCTCTCTCAGAAGTGAGAAAAGGAGACGAAAGAATATGTTTAAATGGCTCAAGCCAGCACCTGCAATTGAAAGATTGCCTGCGGATATGATCGACCGTGTATATCGATTACTACGTATTCGTGTGTTAATCGGAATTTCAGTTGGATATGCTGCTTATTATTTAGTTCGTAGTAACTTTACGTTATCAAGTACGTATTTAGTACAAGAATATGGTTTTAGTACAGCTCAAATTGGTCTACTAGGTTCAGTAATGGCAATTGTTTATGGATTTAGTAAGTTCTTTATGGGGAATTTATCAGATAAAGCTTTCGCCCAGCGCTTTATCGCGGTCGGTTTATTTTTATCAGGGCTTGTAAATATTTGCTTCGGTTTTGCATCTTCATTTGGGATGATTGTTACATTACTTGTTGTGAACGGTATTGTACAAGGTATGGGTGCACCTCCTTGTAGTATCGTTATGACGAAATGGTTTTCAAAGAAAGAACGTGGTACGAAAACAGGTCTTTGGAATATTTCACATAACGTTGGTGGAATGCTTGTACCACCACTTGTCGGAATTGGTGTAGGTATTTTTGGTGAAAATCATTGGCAAGGCGGTGTGTTTATTTTCCCAGCGATTATCGCAATGGTAATTGCAGTTCTTGTTTGGATTAATGCGAAGGATACACCGGAATCAGAAGGTCTTCCTCCAATTGATGAGTATCGTAATGACTATGAAAATCTTGAAAAAGCAGATCATGCTAACAAGATGTCACCAAAAGAAATTTTAATGAAGTATGTAGTGAAAAATAAATTTGTATGGTTCTTATGTATTGCAAATGCATTCGTTTATTTAATTCGTTTCGGCGTTATTAACTGGGTTCCACTTTATTTAACGACAGTTAAAGGTTTCTCAAAAAATGAAGCACATGCGGCGTACGCAATCTTTGAAGGTATGGCAATTCCAAGTTCATTAATCGTTGGTCTTTTAAGTGATAAATTATTTAAAGGAAAACGTATGCCATTATGTATCATTAGTATGGTCGGAGTTGTTATTGGTACGTTTGTATATTGGCAAGCAACTAGCATACTTGTTGTAAGTATTGCAGTTTCTATTATCGGTTGTTTAATTTATGTACCACAGTTCTTAATCGGTTTAAGTGCGATGGAATTAGTACCGAAATTTGCAGTAGGTACGACAGTTGGTATGTGTGGTCTGTTCGGTTACGTAGGCGGAAGTCTTGTAGCAAACGCAGCAATCGGTGTTATTGTTGATCGTTCTGGCTGGGATGGTTGCTTCATCTTACTATTAACAGGTGCTATTTTATCAACGATCTTCTTGTTCATCGTTCAACGTGGACATGAAAGCAAAGCGCCTAAAGCGGCGTAATATTTTGTTTGAAAAGCTATCCAATTATCATTTTGGATAGCTTTTCTTATATTACTATAATCTTTCCTTAAATCTATCTTAAAAGACATAATGTCATATTTCTAATCATTGGAATTTTTGTTACAATATAAATGGATGTGTAAAACTTTGTAAAAAGAATGTAATAATATGTAATTCGTTTTCAGAAAGTTTTATACAATTTTATATTAAACTATTAAGTTATAAAAAGGAGCGAGAATATGGTACCAAATACGGTTCGTACTCCAAACAAGAAGAAGAAATGGATTATTATCGGGGTTATTGCACTAATTGTTATTGTAGCAGCAGTTAATATTTTTGTAATGCAAGGGAAGAAGAAGGGGGCATCAACATCTGCTGATGCTGTAAGTTTTGAGAAGGTAACGGAGCGTAAGCTGAATAATACGAAGTTAATTTCTGGTCAGGTGAAGCCTGGAAATATTGAAAGTTTTTATGCGGATCCGGCCAAAGGAAAAGTGAAAGATATTGAGGTAAAAGAAGGACAAGAGGTAGAGAAAGGTACGAAGTTATTCTCTTATGATAATGAAGAGATTAATCTTCAAATGAAGCAAGCTGAGCTTGATCAGAAGATGGCAGATATGCGTTATGATCAAGGGAAAAAGAAGCTTGATTCGCTGAAGAAAGAAATTAAGAAGGCGAAAGATAGCGGAGCTGGGAAAGAAGTAACAGATCCGATGGAAGAGCAAGTAAGTGAGTTAGAGATGGCGCAAAAGACAACGGATCTTGAGAAAGAAAAAGGGAAGTTGCAGAAAGAAGAGTTAAGTAAAAAGCAGAAAGAGCTTACGATTTATAGTAACTTTGCTGGTGTTGTTCAAAAGTTAGATAAAGATGCGGCACAAAGTTCATCTCAAGCGTTAGGTGGTCAAGGGAAAGCCTTCTTACAAGTGGCTTCTAAAGATCCGTTCCAAATTCAAGGGACGTTAACTGAGCTTCAAAAGTCACAAATTCAAAAAGATCAAACATTTACTGTTACTGCGAAAGCAAATAATAAGAAGAAGTGGACAGGTAAGATTACAGAAGTAAGTGAATTCCCAACGAGTGCAGAGATGGCGCAAGCTGGCGGTATGGGCGAAGCGACTCAAAATATGTCTCAATATACATATAAAGCAAGCCTTGATAGTCAAGATGGTTTATCTCCAGGTTATCACGTTTCTCTGCAAGTAAATTTAGAGAATAAGAAGATGGTTGCTGTTCCGACTAAGAGCATTGTAGAAAAAGGTGATGATGCATTTGTTTATGTTGAGGATAAAGGAAAGCTTCGTAAACAAAATGTGAAAAAAGGTTCTACTGATGGAGACTGGACAGAGATTACTGAAGGCGTAACAGTGGGGCAAAAGGTGGTTAAAAATCCTTCCGACGATGTGTATGACGGAATGGAAGTGAAAGAGAAATGATTACGTTAAACCATATTGCTAAAACGTATTATCAAGGAAAATTGGCTGTGCCGATTTTGCATGGTATTAGTTTAACGATTCAGAGCGGTGAATTTGTTTCGATTATGGGACCGTCTGGTTCTGGTAAATCAACGCTTATGAATATTATCGGTTGTTTAGATCGTCCAACAGAAGGCGAATATATGCTGAACGATGTGAATATCTTAACAGCAGACGAGTCAAAGCTTGCTTTAATTCGTAATGAATATATCGGTTTTGTGTTTCAGCACTTTAATTTGCTGCCACGTCTTTCAGCAGTCGAAAATGTTGAGCTTCCGCTCGTATATGGCGGCATAAAGAAAGCAGAGCGTCGGAAGCGTGCTTTAGAGGCGTTAGGTAAAGTTGGATTAGCAGACCGCGTGCATCATTTACCGAACGAATTGTCAGGTGGACAGAAGCAGCGTGTCGCAATTGCAAGAGCGATCGCGAATAATCCAACGTTCATTATGGCCGATGAGCCGACTGGTGCGCTTGATACGAAGTCTGGTGAGCAAGTTATGGATATTTTCACGAAGCTTAATGCAGAAGGTACAACAATTGTTATGGTTACGCATGAAGAGGAAGTAGCGGCGTATTCTTCCCGACGCATTGTACTGCGAGACGGGAAAATTACAGAAGATAGAAGGTGTGCGGTATGAGTTTACTAGATAGTATAAAAATTGCCCTCTCTTCTATTTTAGCTCATAAACTGCGTTCAGCTCTTACGATGCTCGGTATTATTATCGGCGTTGGTTCTATTATTACTGTCGTTGCAATTGGGCAAGGCGGAGAAGCGATGCTGAAGTCGAAATTCGCAGGTTCTGGCGGTAATAATCTTATGCCAATTCAATTTAAAGCAGATATTAATGATGAGTTTAATATGGGCGGGCATGAAATACCGAAGTTAACGGAAGAAGATATTCTGGAAGTAAAACAAGTGAAGGATGTATCCCACGTTATTACAACAAATCAGGGGATGGAGATACTTGATGTAAATGATAAAAAGGCAAATCTGAATGTTATTGGTCTTGATAATGAATATTTTGCAGTTAATAAAGTAAAGGTCGTAAAGGGACGTACTTTAAGTGAATCAGATATTACTCATGCAAATAACGTTATGATGATTAGCACAAAAACAGAAGAAACGTTATTTAAGGACGTAAACCCAGTTGGACAAATTATTGAGATGAAGGGGCAGCCAATGCAAATTGTTGGTGTGTATACATCTGATAATGAATTTATGGGATTTGAAATGGAAGAAGCGTTAATCCCTCTTACAGTATGGCCTGTTTTATTCGGAACAGATGATATTCAAAATATCGCAATTCAAGCTAAAAATGTAGACGATTTAGAAGCAGCCGGAAAACAAGCTGTTGATGTATTAAATAGTCGTAAGCCAAGTGAAATTCCAGGTAAATATGAACTGGTGAATTTAAAAGAATTCCAAGAAAACGTTTCTAAAGTAACTGGTATTATGACGATGATCATTGGCGGTATTGCAGGCATTTCATTAGTCGTTGGTGGTATTGGTGTTATGAATATTATGCTCGTATCTGTAACGGAGCGTACGCGCGAAATTGGAATACGTAAAGCACTTGGGGCAACGCGTAGTAAAATTTTATTACAGTTTTTAATTGAAGCAGTTATGTTAACACTTCTAGGCGGCTTAATCGGAATTGGTCTTGGATATGGCGGAGCATATATCGTTTCCACATTCGCAAAATGGCCACCTCTTGTTTCATGGGAAGTTGTCGTTGGCGGCGTATTATTCTCGATGACACTCGGTATTATTTTCGGATTAATTCCAGCAAATAAAGCTGCGAAATTAGATCCAATTGAAGCACTTCGTTATGAGTAATTACTAGTGTAGTAGAACTACACATTACCGTTCTAGTGGGCGGTTCGTAGCCTCTATGTGAGGAAGTGAACCGCCCGTTAGAACGGGTTATATAAATAGAAGGAGGCGTTATAATGGAAGCTAATATTAATACGCAAGATGTTGGTTCGAAAAAGCCATCATTATTAGGGATGATTACTTCTCCAGGTGAGCAGTTTGAGAGAATGAAGACGAAGAGTCCGGTTTGGGGAGGTTTTTTCTTATTTCTTGTAATGGGGACTATCTTTGCAACAGTAGCAGCTTACTTAGGGTTAATTAATAACCCGGATATGGCAAAGCTACTTAAAGAAGATACGACAGGGATAATGAAAGGAACTACACTTGGTATTGGAGCTTTTGGGGGGCTAATTGGAACAGCTATTGGTCTTTTCGTAGTAGCAGGATTTTATAAAGTGATTATGATGTTTATGAGCAATGATACTCCATATATGAAGATATTATCTATTTATATTTATGCTAATGTTGTTTTTTATCTTGGTAGTCTTATTAATGTAGTTTTAGGTTATATACTTGGTGGAAACGGTATTGATAAATATACAAGTTTAGGACCTTTATTTGAGCAAGGAACAATTGCATATGGCATTGGTTCTGCATTTGAAGTTTTCAACATTTGGAGCTTAATTTTAACTGGCCTAGGCTTGCATATCGTTGCTGGTTTAAGTAAAAAGCAGGCAACAATTTTAATTTGTATATTCTTTATCTTTACAGTTGGGTTTAGTATGTTAGGCGGTATGTTTTCTGGTTTTGGCGCATAACATATTATTTTGAAAAGGTGGCTCTTCCAAGAGTCACCTTTTTTATTTTTACCCATACTTCAAATACCGCCGTTGAAATTTCAAATACAACCCATTGTAATTTCAAATTTCAGCGATAGTATTTAAAATTACTCACAGTGAATTCCCTTCTTTATTTTTATATTGTGAAGGTACCGCGGAATACTAGAAAGGTATACCTTTTAGAAACGGGTACTGTGTGAAACCAGCGACTTTTAAAGAGGCAGCTTTGTTGTATGAAGGATTGATTGTAAATCAAATAAAGAGGTTAGGGATCTATCAAGATTATGAAGAGTATTATCAATGTGGGTTAATCGGTCTTTGGCATGCGTATGAAAAGTTTGATGCAGAGAAAGGGAGTTTTCCTGCATATGCAGTTGTAACGGTGCGTGGTTATATATTAGAAAGATTGAAGAAAGAGTTTGCAGTGCAAGAAAAGTGTGTATGTGTAGGAGCGTATGAGGATATCTTTCATTTTGAAGATATTGAAATGAAAGCGAAGGATTTTATGAGTGTATTAGATGAGAAGGAGAAGTATATTATTTTTGAGCGTTTTTTTGTAGGAAAGACGATGGGGGAAATCGCTTTAGAGACAGAGATGAGCTATTATCAAGTAAGGTGGATGTATCGGCGAGCACTTGAGAAAATGCGAGATAGTTTAAGAGGATAAACATGATCATAAGAATGGAAGGCAAGTGATATTGCTTTCCATTCTACTTATTCTGTTAAGGTAGTAAATGTAGTAAGAGGCTTTTAAATTGTAGTGAATCTTGCATGTTCATACGTGATAATACATATCCGGCTTTTAATAATTGTTGTTTTAACTTATGTTGACTGATATGTATAGTTGTAGTTGTACCATTTGAAAAATGAATGGTAGCTTTTTTACTTTTTTTGAAAAACTCTATGTCATCTATATGGTTATAAAATAGCCATATACAGTTTGGAGAAGAAGGAGACTCTGTTGGAAAAGCACAAATATATTCTCGATGATTAATTGGAATCGGCACATTTCGTTTGAAATGAAAGTTTGTTTGAACTGCTTTCCGTCTACCTTGATAAGTAGAGTGAACATTGGTTAGACAAGATTTCTTGATAAGTTGGAGAGCAGTTTGACAGGAGTAAAGATGGTTCCCGCTACTTTCGATAATCTTTGTCTGATAGTAAGGGTGCTTGTGTGGTTCTAACATCATTGTAGAATTAGAAATAATAATATCATTTTCGTCATTCATAAATTTAATTCCCCCTTTATAAATGATAATAATTCTCAATATAATTATATACGAATTAAGTAAATTAATTGTTAATCTTTTATTTCATATTGTAAATTTTAGCTATTCGTTTACAATCAATAGATGATAGTCTTTCTAATTTGCATCGCTTGTACATATATATGAAAATAGAAAAGAGTAGGCGGTGAGATAGTATGAAGAAAAGGTATATTATTATGGCTCTAGTTGTTGTTCTTCTAGTATATTTAGCAAATAGTAATCCGAGTAAAGGTGAATATACGGATTGGGCAGCGAAGCAGTTTATGAAACGTAATGATGTAAGTAAGAAGCTAGACGAAGTTCAAAAGGAAAATGAAGAGGGGCTCCTTGGTGATTTAGCATCGGCTGGTAAGAAGTTGGCGAAAAAATATGTTGAGCCGCAAGTTGGATTGTTAATCGATCATTATACGAAGCGAGATGATTATATATTCTTCTCAACATATAAGACGGAATTTGATATCGGCGGAGAACACTATAAATATGTATGCGTCGGTTTTTCAAAAATCTTTATTCCAATTGAAATGCCGAAGAAAAAAGACGAATCTGCAAAATGATGCAGATTCGTCTTTTTGTTTATAAGGTAATGGGAACTTCAGATACATTCCTTTCTACGAGACGGGCTCCTTTTTTTCGGGTATTTTCATTAATTGATGAAAATACAGATGAGGCAAGGATCGTATCCATTACTTGATTTACGACTTGTGCATCGACGGGCGTGATTGGCTTCTCGATAGAAAAGACAACTGTTTTTCCATCTTCTTTCGCGAAAATTAATTCTAGTACTTGCATACGTTGATTCCTCCTTTTTATTTATTTTGTAATCAGTGGGGCATCCCCACTGATTACATTTCCACCTTAAAGGGTAGAAAGATCTGATGTGCTAACAAGTTGTACAGCGTGAAGTGGTGATGCTTGTAAAGAAGCAAGAGCACGTGCTACGTTTTGTACTTGCTCTAAGTTTGCGTTTGTTTTTACGCGCTTAAATTGTTTGTTCTTAAAAACTGTTTTTCCATTCTTATCTAATCCATTGTTTAAAACGAGACGTAAAGTTAAATCCATTACGATTGTTTCGACTGCCATGTTTATCACCCCCTTTCACTATATAAATAGGATGCAAATGTCATGTTTTGGCGTGAAATTTATTCTTTTTTTTGGTACTCTTAAAAGAATAAGAGAGGGGTTTCGGAAGAATGAATCGTAAATGGTTATTTTGGATTCCTGTTTTACTATGGATGGGGCTGATTTTCTATTCCTCGGCACAACCATATAAAAAGCAGGATATGCGTTCGGATATTGAACAATATGTAAATGTGGAGTTTGTGAAAGAGCATTTTTCATGGGTATCTATCGATTACGGCGGTGGTACACCTGTTAGTATTGCAAATAAAGGTGTAGGCGGATTTATTGAGTTTTTCCTTCGTAAAGGTGCTCATTTTATGGTGTTCTTTATGCTCGGCTCATTGACGTATTACGCTTTTCATCGATCAGGTTATTCGAGAAAAAGGTGTTTTATATACGCTCTCCTTTTCGTTGCGGGATATGCAACATTTGATGAAATTCATCAATGGTTTACGGGCGATCGTACACCGATGTGGCAAGATTCATTACTGGATACGTGCGGCGGATTAACAGGTATTATAATAAGTAATTGGTTTTGGAATAGAAAAAGGAGCTAATCTCGAAAAGATTAGCTCCTTTTGTTTATACACCAAGTAATTCTTTTAGTTCATCTGTAGATAGTTCTGTCATCCAACTATCGCTTGTAATGACGGCGTTGTTTAATGATTGTTTTCTTTCTAACATTTCATCGATTTTCTCTTCAAGTGTCCCCGTTGTAATCAGTTTATGAACGTGAACGAAGCGCTTTTGACCAATGCGATATGCACGGTCTGTTGCTTGGTTTTCTACCGCTGGATTCCACCAACGATCGTAGTGAATGACATGGTTGGCAGCTGTTAAGTTTAATCCTGTACCACCTGCTTTTAACGATAAAATGAAGATGTCATACGTTCCGTTTTGGAACTGTTCGATCATTTTGTCACGTTCTTTCTTCGGTACACTACCGTTTAAGAAGAGGACGCGCTGACCGAAATGTTCTTCTAACACATCTTTTAGCATGTTCCCCATACCGATGTATTGCGTGAAGATTAAACAACTTTCATTTTGATCTTTTATATTTTCAATGAGTTCCATGAGCGTGCTCGTTTTCATGGAACGCTCGATGATGTCTTTCGGTTCTGTTTCTTTTAAATAAAGAGCGGGATGATTACAAATTTGTTTAAGTTTGTTCAGCATGAGTAATATAAATCCGCGTCGTTCAATTCCGCTTAATCCTTCTACATTTTGCAACGTATCTTGAACAAGTTGTTCATATAAGGAAGCTTGTTCACCAGTTAGTGGACAGTAAGCTTTCTGTTCTTGTTTATCTGGTAAGTTTAATGCGACTGTTTGATCTTTCTTCGTACGACGCAGTAAAAACGGTGAGATAAAACGTTGAACTTGTTGGATTTTTCCTTCGTCACGGTCCTTTTCAATTGGTGAGACGAAGCGGCGCTGGAATTGTCCTAAGCTGCCAAGATATCCATGATTAATGAAGTCGAAAATAGACCAAAGCTCGGCAAGGCGGTTTTCCATCGGTGTCCCAGTTAATGCGATTTTGTGATTTGCTTGTAAGTTTCGTACTGCTTTAGACTGTTTCGTATGTGGGTTTTTAATATTTTGTGCTTCATCCAAAATAACAGCATCCCAGCATAACGTACTAAGTTCTTCCTCATCAAGCTGAGCTAATGCATAAGATGTTAATACAACATCTGCTGATTGAAGGAAATCTTTAAAGGGTTCCCCTTTAGCTCGGTTACTTCCATAATGTAACTGAACACGTAAATTCGGTGCGAAACGCTCAAATTCTTTTTGCCAATTTCCAAGAACAGATGTCGGAGCCACGATTAAAGCAGGACCTGTTTGGAGATTGTTTTCTTTTATATATAGTAAGTAAGTGATCGTTTGAATACTCTTTCCAAGTCCCATGTCGTCAGCTAACAATGCGCCGAATCCAAGCTTTCTTAAATATAATAACCACTCAATGCCATGTTGTTGATACGGACGGAGTGTGGCGTTTAGTGATGAAGGGACATCTACTTTCGGAATATCTCCAATGTGCAATAGTTTTTGGAATAAGTCTTCATAATATCCATCTAGTTCAATTTCAATATCTGTAAACGGACTATCCTCTTCTACAATTTCTGTTTCAGCCGTGTTTGATAAATGTTGCTGCAGGACATCTTTCATTTCAAGTCCATACTTATCAGCACGATTCATGAGCTTTCGTACTTCTTCAATAAAGGCTGGATCTAGTCGCATCCATTGACCATTTATATTGAATAACCGCTTGTTTTGTTCAACGAGTTCAAAAAATTCGCTTTCTGATAAATCAATGCCGTTCGTTGAAATGCGCCAGTCAAAATTAACGAGTGTATTCATGCCGAAGAAAGATTGCGTTTGTGTAGCATTTTGCTTCAGTTGCACACGTAATTTTGGTTTTGTCGCTTTTAAATTTTGCCACCACGATGGTAATAAGATTGTAATACCTGCGGCGAGTAATTCGTTACTTGCTTCTGTTAAGAAGTTCCACGCTTCTGTTTCAAAGAGTTCACTTCGGAATGTATCACCATCTTTTAGCCACGGTACGAGCTTACTGAAGCTTTCTTGTGTTTCCAGAATACGTTCTTCATAATCGTGCCATCGTTTTGGTAAAGAATCGATACTCTCATATACATATATGCGATGTGCCCCGCGCTTTGGCGTAACAATTGTTTCAAGCTTCCACATTTCAAATTCTTCTTGCGGCTCTTGTAGTCGTAGTCCGATTGTAAAGGGAAGGTCATCTTCAATGTAACCAATTTTTCGAAGCCAATCTTCTTCATGTAGTGCTGCGTCTAATTGTCTTTTCGTAAAGTCGTAATGTTCATAAAGTCTCTTTGCATCTTCCCATCCGTCATTTGAACGGTTATCTTGTAATATGCTTTCATTTACTGCAGCCGAGAAAAGAGATGCCAATGTTTCATCTTCGATTGGAGTATTTTGAACTTTCCAAGATGGTTGTTTAGGCCAACGCTCCATATCAGGTACGAAGCTACCGCTTGTGAAGGCATCCCACAATTCGTTCGCATCTTCCGTAAGTGCTGTAATAGGGCCGTTCATTTGAATACGGGCAAAGGAGTTCATCGGTTTATTCGCGATGTATTCAAATGCTTGTGCGTTTGTTAGCATAACACCTTGTCTTCCTTCAAAGGTTGCTTCTTTTAGAAACGTGCCGTAGAAGGAAGTGGAGTGCCATGTAAATGCATTTCGTTTCCAACTTGTTACGGATAATGGAGTACCGCTATCATCTTCTCCCCAAAGGAACCAACCGTGACTAACGTGCTGGAGCCTAATTGTTACTTCAGTTTGATTGATCATCGATTAATTTTCCTTTCCGTAATTCCTCTTGTAGTGCACGCAGACGTGAATGTAAGTTTGCGATGTGAATAATGAAAGCATCCCATTCATCGGTACGCTTTAATCGTTTATATAATGTACGTAATTTCTTTAAGTAACGAACTGCACGTCTATATGATTTGCGATTTCGCTCTTCAATAGCTTCGGTAGCAGCAAGATGATAAAGAGGAAGTGCTGCTTCTGGTGCTTCCTTTTCAATATCTTTCAGCGGCTCTTTCAAAAGTTCAATCGCTTCAAATCCATGTAAGAGCTGAAGTTCTGCCCATGTTCGATACTGTTTTTTCGCCAGTACGTATTGCTCATAGTTTGCGAAACTATATGGTAATAGCTCTTGCAAAATCATTTCGAATCCAGCTTGTTCATTTGTATGGGTTGCATACGTTTCATACATGATGACGAATAAGCGAACGATATCTTTTATGAAAATTGTATTTTCGTGCTCATGTATCGTTTTCTTCACTTGTTTATACGTAAAGGAAAGCCAGTTTTTCGCACGATCCCATTTCATTGCATGTAATAACTCTTCTAACCAATAGAAGTAAAGACTTACAACAGAAGCAGGTTGTTTCTTTAGTAAGTCCATCGCTAATCGATCTTCATCATTTAAAAAGAGTAGATGAGAAGATGCTAATGCTTTGGAAAGTGGATTCATTTTCGTATCAATTCGTTTTTCCTCTTCTTGTAGTTGCTCGTTATTGTGTAACAGTTCACTCCATATGTGACGATAAATAAAGAACCTCTCTTGCGTATAGGCATCGGTGGAGAAAAATACTTCGTGAACGAGACGAGCTGTTTCTTGCAGAATTGATTTAGACTCTGAAGGAATCGATTCTGATTGTAAGTCCCGAACGATGGATTCCACTTTATCTACAAATAGGCGAACGACATTAACAGGCTGGTGATAAGAATACGTTTTATTTGCCTCAAATTCCTGAATTTCTTCTAATAATTTTTGAAAGCAATAAAGCGCTGCATGTAGCCTGAACAATTCATGTATCACAATGATACGCGGAGCTTTCCGCTCGAGTTTCGTATAGAAGTCCGTAAAAATACTCATAAGAAAATACATTTGTTTATAAGTAAGCCGAGCTTGTTCTTTTTTAAATGATTCATATTCGTTATCAAAATATGATTGCCAACTTTTATAATCCGTTTCTTCAAAAGCTGATGATTGCAATACTTGTCTTGCAGTTCGAATAGGAGGAAGAGAAGGTTTCGTATTATTTTTGAATAAAGTTAATACATCTCCTACTTGCCCGAAACTAGATGCTGCCGATAGTAACACAGCGAGCATATGCTCACACTGCGTTGGTGCGAAGCAATCGCAATAGCTTTCAGCGACGTTACGAATCGGGATATGGACGCTATATACGCTGCCTTCAGCATCTACAGTTCCTGATAGCGTATAGCCATCAAAGTCAACGTTGTAGACAACACCACTACGATATAGGTGCCGAGCTGTAGCGACATGTTCCTGGTCAGCTGTTTGCTGTGGATCTAGTCCTTGAACGAACTCATTCGCAATCATCATAATTTCATCTTTCGTAATTGAGTGTTGCAGCATAATATTCCTCCGTACACATATTTCTTTCCTTTACCATTATAAACAAAAAATGCTCAAAACAGAAAAAATGAAATTTAGATTACATTACTTGAAAATCATGGTAATATATAAAATGTTAATTTTATATATTACTATATATTTATAGGAGGGTAATTAGTTTGTCAGATTTACAGACGAAGTTAGGCAGTGGAATGAATAAGTTACAAGAAGGAATTGAGCAAGGGAAGATGAAGCTGCAAGTTGCACAAGAGATTGCCCAATTGAAAAAGGGAATGCAAGTGCAAATGCAGAAAAAGGCAGAAGTTCTATTAGAAGTTGGACAACAAGTATATGTTCAATTAAGAGGAAACGGAGTAAATGAAGAAAGTTTGAAAGAAATGATTGCTCCAGTTCAAGAATTTGATGTAGCTATTTATCAAGCGAGAAAACGCATTGTTGAATTGCAAAAACAACAAGGCGAGAAAGCTACATGTGAATGCGGTGGGCCTTTATCGATGAATGATAAGTTTTGTGGTTCATGCGGAAATCCTAACCCAATGTTAGCGGTAGAAAATGACGGTGAAACGGCAAATTGTATTTCATGCGATGAGCATATCGATAAAAACTCTACTTACTGTCCGGTTTGTGGAATTAAGCAAAGTGGGGAGTGAATAAGATGTATTGTCGCACGTGCGGAAAGCAACATGGTGAAGAAGTAAATTATTGCCCTAATGAAGGAAGTATGGAGATTGCAGGAGCTATAGATGTAGTAACGTTAGAACAAGATACTGCAAAATACTGCAAAGGTTGTGGCAGTGAAAATGCTCAGCAAAATTTATATTGTCAAAAGTGTGGGCATTCTTTATTTATTGTGAAGAAAAAAGAACAATCTATTAAATTGCCTGCAATAGACGGTACTCCTGAAGTTAAATTTACAGCAGATAAAGCCGTTTTAAAAACAGGTTTCATTGGTGGAGCTGTTGCAAGTATTCTCATGTTAATTGCAGGATGGATTGGTAGTGTATTATTTGCGTCTATATTAAGTGAGATGTTGAGTAAATTTGCGAAAGAGTTAGAAATGTTGCCGAGCTTTTATGCAAGCGCAACTGCTACGTTGTTAAATTATCATTTACTTGGTTTTACAGCTAGTGATGATAGTGGATTGATATTATCTTTATCTTGGCATACTCCATTTACATTATTATTAATCATTCCATTTATTATTTTCGCTGGAACAGGAATATGGTTAGGAAAACAGCATGTTGCAAAAACGATTAAAGATCAAATTTTTGTAGCGGCAACAGTTGGTATTATTTACGGTGTCTTTTTATTCATTATAAGCTTTATAGCATCACAATCTGTTACAATCCCGTTCTCGGATGCAGGTAAGATTACAGTCGGATATTCAGCAATTAAGAGCTTCTTAAGTGGTTTTGTATGCGGGACGTTATTTACTTTAGTAGGATTTATTGCTCATACAAGTAAAAACAATATGGCAGCAGCATTTCAAGAGTTAATGCCATATGGAGCGTCTGTTTATTACGGTGTTTCAGCTATGATAAAAGGACTTTTAGTAACAGCAGTAGCGGTTTGTATTATGGCGTTGGTAAGTAAGGAAGACGGTATTGAACCATTAAAAGAAATAACAACCTTAAAATCTGAAAGTACATTATTAGCATTAGAGTTAACACCTCAATTATGGAGTATGGCTCATTTTGCTCCGTTAGAAGTAACAAGTCCAGCACTGAGTAAGGAATTTACTGGAGTTGGTAAGAAATCAAAATCATCTGAGAGTACATTATCGTTTTCATTTATATCAGGCGTCTCTGTAAATGGCGTAGAGGTTAGAGATGTAATGATTTCAAAAGGAGCAAGTCAGGAAAGCCTTGCTGAATTTGATGAAGTGAATAACGTATTCAATTATGGTTTATTACTGCTTATTATTCCATTGTTCCTTATGTTTAGAGCGGGAAGAAAGTTATCTGAATTACCGACTGCCAATATATATATTACATTAGCAGTATGCAGTGGTTCTTACACAATTATGATGATTGCAATAAACATCCTTTCTAAGTTCCAAATTGATGTATCTGGAAATGTAATGAATTTATTTGGAGCGGGCGGTACTGTATTATCTATGCAAAATTCATTTGTATATTTAACTATGTTTAGTTTTATTGTGACATATGTGGCGGCATTTGCTGGAATGAAATTAGCTAAAAAATAGGGGGAGAGCATGTTGAAGTTTTGTGGAACATGTAAAAAAAACGTTGCAGGCCATTTGAACTTTTGTCCTGAATGTGGAAGCAAAGTTGAAGTAATTGTTGATAACACTGCTGCTTCAGACACAGAAGTACAAAATGAGATAAAACCAGCGAAAAGTAAGAAAAATGTATTTTTAATCATCGGTTTCCTCATTATTGCGGCTGTATTATTTGGAGCATATAAATTTGGAGCATATAAGTTTTCAAAAGAAAAGCAAGTGAATGTAATGATTGAAGCATTCCAAAAGAAAGACATTACGGCAATTGATGAAATTGTGAAAGCAGATGATCCAAGCTTAAAGATTAAGACGGAAGATATTAAGGCGTACATGCGTTATTTAAAAGAGAACCCTTCGTACAACAAAGAATTAATTTCGTATTTACAGAAAGAGACAGTGAATCAAAAATTAACAACAGATAAAGCATCATTTAAAGATGGTCAAATTATAGAAGACGGGAAAGAATGGTTCTTATATCCGAAATATAAATTTAACATGAAATCTTATTACATGAATGTAAGCACAACTGCGAAAAGTGCTGAAATATATGTGAATGATAAGAAAGAGACAGAGCTATCAAGTGATAAAACTTCAAAAGAAGTTGGTCCATATTTCCCTGGGTCTTACGTTGTAAAGGCAAAAGCGAAGACGGAACTAACTGAGTTAGAAACAGAAAAAGAAGTGGATTTGGCAGATGAAAAAGAGGCGAAAGTGGATGTTACATTATCATTAGAAGGAAATTATGTAACCCTTTCTTCTGATGAAAATGATGCAACTGTATTTGTGAATGGAAAAAAACGTGGAAAATTAAGCTATGGAAGTTATAAGCTTGGTCCTGTATCCACAGATGAAACAGTAGAAGTACATTTAGAGAAAACTACTGATTTTGGTGTGATGAAATCTGAAAGTGTTAAAATTGGAGACCAAAGCACGTATTACTTAAAATTCCCAAAAGAAACATCAAGTTCGGCTGTTGGTGACTTTGTACGAAATCATATTTATGATAATGTACGTGCGATTTCATTAAATGATTTTAGCTTAATTGAAAATAATTATGATAAGAGCGGGAAATCGTATAAGGAAGACCGTGATTATATACAGTATTTACACAAAAAAGGAATTACAGAAGATTTATTAACAATGGAAATTCGTAATGTAGAGCGTCAAAGTGCTACGAAATATAAAGTAACGACATATGAAGAGTATCATATTCGTTACGGTGATGGCTCTGTGAAGTTCAAAAGCTTTAATAATGATCATATCGTTACTGTGAATGGAAATGGAAAGATATTGTACCATTCTCTTGGAGCGAATAATACGTTGAAATCAGAGGAAGTATCTGGTCCAACTCATTAATGCAAAAGACTATCTCATGATTGAGATAGTCTTTTTTCGATTAGAAGCGCGTTTCCTTTAATATCGCTTGTACATACGGATCATGTAATATTTGCTCTATAATTGGTAACATGTTTTGTTCGAATGGAATGTCGATAGGGAATGGCTTTTGTGAGCCAGGTTTGATTCCATATTGGACAAATTTGTAATGTGTATTATCTTCAGACTTGAGCACAATTAATTTATATCGATTGTCGTCGTCAGCAAGTGAGAAATCAATGGAAGTAGCGTCGTATGTTACTTCATCTTTATATATATACGGTTTTGGTGTACCGATCCAGTCTACTTTTGCTTGTACATTCATGGACGTAACCTCCTTATATGTATTATAAAAAAATAAAAGCCAGCTCTCAACAAAGAGAACTGGCTTCAGCAGTCATTGGTTATTTTAAAATTTTCACTTTAACAGTTTTGCGTCCCCATTTTTGAGCAGCGCTATCTGATCCAAGTAGGATGTCGATACGGTTACCTTTAATTGCACCGCCAGTATCTCCAGCGATAGCTTCTCCGTAACCTTCTACCCATACTTTAGATCCTAATGGGATTACTTTCGGGTCAACAGCGATCATTTTCATGTTTGGGTTCGCTGTTAAGTCATGACCCATTGCAGTTAATACACGGCCGCCATATGTGCCACCGTTTTCGCTCGGATGAGCTGTATATGCTGTAGCTACAACTGTTAACTCACGACCACCAGAAGGTGTGTTAGTTTCAGCAGCCTTTACAGCAGGCTTAGCAGCTTGTTTTGCTTGAGCTGCAGGTGCTTGAGCTGGTGCTTGCGCTTTAGCAGGAGCAGGTTGTTCTTGTTTCTCAATAACAGGTGCTGTACCTGTTAAGAAAGGAACGTGAACATAAGCTGTTTTTCCGTTATATTCGAATTGTAACCACTCATTTTGTACTTGGTTCGTTGTTTCGATCATATCATCTTTCTTAAGCGTCCCAAGAATTTCTGAGTTTGTGTTCGCTTCAGCACGTACGTTTAATACGTTAGCTGTTACGTAGTAGATGCTTTTAGTGAACTCTGCACTTACGAATGCGTCTTTACCATCTAAAGTGATTTTTGACCATCCGTTCTCTGTATTTTGAACATCTATTTTATTACCGTTTAGTAATTTACCGACAACTTTTGATTCCGTAGTAGGGTTTTCGCGTACATTTAGTACGTCTGTTGTTACAACAGTTTCTGCATTAGCAGATGATGTGAAAATCCCAAGACCAAAAACTGCTGCTGTTGCTATACCAATTAATTTTTTCATGATAGCCTCCATTGCGTTTGTTTTCGTGTCCTCATTATAGCAACAGATTTTTTCGGATTTGGGGAAAACACACAATTACAAACCATTCGTAATAAGTCGTTAACATCCTGTAATATAACAAAAAATATAGGAAAGCGTTTTTCATTCTATATGTTTAGTAGGTTTCTACTTATATTCAAAATATTTAATACAACATATTGTTTTCGGCGTAAATAAAAATATTACAAGAGTGTTACATGATGTTTACTAAACGATTACATTCCTTGAGTATTTTACCGTTTTATGGGTAATATAGTTATATAAACATAAACATTTCGTTTGTGAAACTATAAACACGTGCTATATACTAGCAAAAAAACCGCATAATTGTTACAAAAAGAAAGGGTTGCAAGGAAGGAAAATGCCCTTTTTTAAATCTGTAACACATCCTTTTTTGGGAAAATACATTCCCATCCGCATTTTTCTCGCACAATTTGACAGCAGTATTTCGATCTTATAGCTCTTGCAGAGTGAAAAGGTTATACGGAAGGTAAGGCTGTCCATCAGAATTCTAGTTGGTGAAGGTGAAAGTAAGAAAATCACCGCAAAATTATAGTTTTCTATCCGATTTTACATATCGGAATTAATGTTATTTATAAAAGTAAAACCTACGAAGGGGGATTTGATGAGGAAACTGACAAAAACATTCATCGTTTCATTAACATTATGTATTGCATTTACAATTTGGGGGATTATTCCCGAATCTATTATTGGAAAAGGTAGCTTAGGAAATGTAACAACCGCAATTCAAACTGCATTAGTTAGTAAGTTTGGATGGTTTTATATTATTTCTGTTTCTATTATTTTAGGTGTGTCTATCTTTTTAATTGTTTCAAAATACGGTTCTATTCGTTTAGGGAAAGATGATGACGAACCTGATTATAGTTATATGACATGGTTTGCCATGTTATTTAGTGCTGGTATGGGTATCGGCTTAGTGTTCTGGGGCGTTGCCGAACCATTAAACCATTTATACGCGCCTCCGTTTGGAGAAGGTGCAACTGAGGAAAGTGCGCGTCTTGCACTGCGTTTTTCATTTTTCCATTGGGGATTACATCCGTGGGGACTATATGCATTTGTAGCGCTTTGTATTGCTTACTTTACTTTTAGAAAAGGAAAAGCAAGTACAATTAGTGCGACAGTAGGACCGTTATTTAAGGGCGGGGACCATGGGCGTATTGCTCATTTATTTGATGTGTTAGCTGTTTTTGCCACTGTGTTTGGCGTGGCAACATCATTAGGTCTTGGCGCAAAACAAATAGCCGGTGGTGTTAGTTATTTAACATCTATCCCGAACTCATTAACGACTCAGTTAGTTATTATTGCAATCGTAACAGTGTTATTTATGTTATCTGCGCAAACAGGTCTTGATAAAGGAATTAAATATTTAAGTAATACAAACATTATTTTTGCGTTTGCACTTATGATTATTGTATTGTTTGCAGGTCCAACAAACTTTATTATGAATTACTTCACTTCGACAATCGGTTCTTATATTCAGGAATTGCCAAGTATGAGTTTCCGATTAAGTCCATTAGATGAAGGCGGAAATCAATGGATTCAATCATGGACAATTTTCTATTGGGCATGGTGGATTGCATGGTCACCATTCGTAGGTACATTTATTGCTCGTGTTTCACGAGGGCGTACCATTCGTGAATTTGTTATCGGTGTGTTACTCGTACCGACAATAATTGGTGCTCTTTGGTTCTCAGTTTTCGGCGGGACTGGTATTCATATGGAACTGTTTGGTGATGCACATATCTTTGAAAAAATTAAAGAGATGGGAACAGAAGTAGGATTATTCGCTATGTTTGATCAGATGGGAAGCTTTGGATCAGCGTTATCTGTTCTAGCTATCCTTCTTATTTCTACATTCTTTATTACATCTGCAGATTCAGCGACATTCGTTTTAGGGATGTTAACGACACATGGTAGTTTAAATCCACCAAATCGCATTAAAATGATCTGGGGTATCGTTTTAGCTGCTCTAGCTTCTATCTTATTATATGTAGGTGGATTAGAAGCCTTACAAACGGCAGCTATCATTGCAGCATTCCCATTCGTCTTCGTTATTTTCTTTATGATGGCAGCATTATTTAAAGAGTTACAAAAAGAAGGGCGTATGAAGCGTCATAAATAATAGAAGGAAAAAGAGTTGATTATGTATCAGCTCTTTTTTTTATCCCGTTTTAATGGAC
The DNA here is from genome assembly GCF_022663305.1 of Bacillus cereus group sp. BfR-BA-01408. NCBI lineage: Bacteria > Bacillati > Bacillota > Bacilli > Caryophanales > Bacillaceae > Bacillus > Bacillus cereus group sp. BfR-BA-01408. The sequence continues at coordinate 30,224 of NZ_JAKUFF010000031.1, forward strand.
AGTAAGACCCCCACTGATTAAAGTTTCACTTTATATAGAAGGAACTTTAACTGCAAGTAAGGGAAATAAAATACTTTACTATATTAGTAGTATGCCTTTTATACCGATAAAAATCGATTCGTTTCGACAATGTTCGATATCTTGCAGATTCTATTCATATTTTTGACAAAAAATTGTCGGAAATGTGTTGTCACGTTTATATATATGTGCTATATTATTTCCTGTAAGCGATTTCAAATAGTTTTAAAGCGCATTCAAGGGGGACATCTAGAATAATGAAACGTTACGAAAGAAAGTGGAAGCATATTTGTTTGAAACGTGTGGCACATCGTAGTGTCCAAGAAAGCACGGAACCTAAGACTGAAACGCGCAAAGAGCAGCAAGAGAAGCAATTGGTTCTACAAAAATAGCAATCACTTTTTCGTATATAAATGAAGGTCGATCGTTCGTTGGGGGATGGACGTGAAATTACTTTCAGCTAAGGGGTATTGTCTGATATATAATTTATACGGCAAAAAATAAGCACAGAGCATACGGCGCTCTGTGCTTATTTTTATTTGTCTTTTTTGAATCGAACAGTTTTATCCCAGCCAATGACTTGTTTCTTACTCTTTGCACGTAAGTATAAAATTAAGCTACGAATGAATAAGTACGTAAAGAGCTGTGCGTACGTAAAGTACATGATAACACTAATAAAAATATTAGTTGGTGTAAAGGTTCGTTCCACACTCTGGGCACTAAATAATTGAGAAACATATGTAACATATGCGACATACCACATAAATAGTAGTGGGATGCTATATTGAATTTGGAATATCCCGAGTAACCCAATTACAAACCAAACGTTCGAAATGATTAAGAATAACCAAAATACAACATACACTAAAACTTGTTGTAAAGAATGGACGAGCAGTTTTCCTTTAAAGAAACTTAATGAAGAAAACATTTTTTCTAAAATGTACAAGTTCCCTTGAAGCCAACGTGTACGCTGCTTAATAAGAATTTTTAAATGCTCAGGTTCTTGTTCCCATGTAATTGACTCTGGAACGATTGGCAGGAGATAGCCTTTTTGTGTAATTCGTAATGTTAATTCAGCGTCTTCTGCAATTGCATAAGGGTCATAGCCGCCAAGCTCTTCTAATGCAGCGCGACGAAGAAGCATGTTTGTTCCTGTTAGTGAACCTGTTTGGAATAGTAACCAGCGTCCGGATTGCATAAGGAGCTGGAAGATTTGAAATTCTAACGAAATCATTCGTGTTAGCCAGTTTCTTTTTTCATTTACAGTACGAACATGCCCAACAGCTCCAACAGCATCCTCGGTTGTTTCAGCGTGTTCTACAAGCATTCGCAGTGCGTGTGGTTCAGGCTGGTTATCTGCATCATAAACACAGAAGTATTCACCATCTGAAATACTAAGGCCATAGTTTAATACACGTGATTTTCCTTTTGGTTCACCAGGTGGAACGCGAATGTGACGAATATGAGCATAAGCTTTGTCAAAATCGTCACCAATTTCAGGTGTCTCATCTTGCGAGTTATCGTTTAATAAATAAACAGTTAGTTTGCCTGGATATTCAATCTTTGCCATCGCCTCTAAAGTATCCTTAATCACGACGCCTTCATTGTGAGCTGGTATTAAAATATCGACGCTTGGGTAATGTTCTAGCGTACGATCTTTTTGTTTCCTACTTCGGTGAACTAAACCTGCGAGTGTTAAGAAAGAATAGTAAACGAGTAAGCCAGAGAATAGAAAGGCTGTAAAAATAAGTACATACTTAATTGAAAATGTGATGCTGATCCAAAAAACGAGTACGCAAAATAGAAGGAATAAAAGAAGTATAACGAGTGTCATCATAATAACTTCGGTCCTTTTGTAGCGATTTGTTCTCGTTTCATCTTAATATCTTGAATGGCCTCATCTGCAAGCCATTTTTCCATTTTAGGCTGTAGACGGTTCATTACAATATCGGCACCAGCTTCATTTGTATTTTGTAATAAAATGACTAATGTGTTTTTATCATACTCAGCAACAAGGTCAAAGTCAGCTCTTACCGTTTCAACTAATAATGAAGCTACACGGTCCATAACACTTTCCTTTGTATATTTACTAAAGGAAGTGAAGTCAAAATAAATCATAACGCCTGTTTCATTACGACGATTCATTGCATTGATTAATAATGCTTGTCGTCTCTCGAATTCTTGTCTTGTTAATAATTTCGATTCTCCAATGTATTGTTCTAACGTTCTCACACGTTCGGTTAATTCTTTATTTTCATGAATAACCTTCTTTAATAGATGAGTGGAGATATATACAATGAAGAAATTTGCTGCCATTAGGAAGTGAGTAATAATGTATTCCCATTGTTCTGATGTACTCCATAAGTAAAGCCATGCTTGGTAGAACAGGTAGAATACCGAAGTAATGGTTCCTAATATGAAGAAAACAAATGCAGTTTTATCAGGCAAAAATAGAAATAGTACATTAACAATTACATATATAATTGTAAAAATGAGAGCATGCTCATATTGCGTTACATGTACAGTTGTAAAATAAAATAAAATTTGTAAAATCCACATAGAGAGGACTTTATAGAAGTTATCTTTCACAAAACTTTCCTCCTTAAAGATAATTCATACAAGGATACTTGTAGTATGCACAATTATTAAGAAATAGATCGGATGACTACATTCTTTTTGAGAGGCAACAACAAGTAGTATCCCTCTTTTGTAAGAAAAAATAAACAGACTTGATAATTATTGTATCATAATGTTTTTATATTTCGGCATAAAGTATTTAATATATACTGAGAAAATAAAAAGTCCCCTCTTTAGAAAGAAGGGACTTTTTATTAATTTATAGGAACATCATACCTGCAACTGCTGCGTTTAAGAAGTTAGCTAGTGTACCAGCGATAACTGCTTTAATCCCTAATTGTGCAATTTGTTTACGGCGAGTAGGAGCTAATGTCCCTGTTACACCTAATTGAATTGCGATAGAAGAGAAGTTTGCGAATCCACAGATTGCGAATGTTAAAATTAGATTTGTTTTTGCAGAGAACTCTGCCATATGTGGTCCTAAGTTTGCGTATGCAACGAATTCGTTGATTGCAAGTTTTTGACCGATAAAGCTTGCTGCTTGTACAGCTTCACCAGGAGAAACCCCGATTAAAATTGCAAATGGTGATAGTAAGTAACCAAAGATTAAATCAAGGCTAAGTTTAATATCGAACCAAGAGCCAACCCATCCTAATAGGCCATTTAATAAAGCGATTAATGCGATGAAAGCCATTAACATTGCTGCTACGTTAATAACAAGTTGCATACCTTCTGATGCACCACGTGCTGCTGCGTCAATAACGTTTGCATCTTCACGCTCTGTAGAAAGTTCAACGTTATTATCTACTTTTTCTGTTTCTGGCATAATAAGTTTCGCAATTAATAAACTTGATGGAGCTGCCATAATTGCTGCTGCTAATAAGTGTTCTAACGGAATACCCATTGCTGCATAGCCGACAAGAACTGATCCAGCAACAGCTGTCATACCGCTTACCATAATAGCGAAGAATTCACTATTTGTTAAACGTGCTAAGTAAGGTTTGATTAAGATTGGAGCTTCAGTTTGTCCTAAAAATACAGTTGTTACTGAGTTTAAACTTTCTGCTTTAGAAGTTCCAAGAAGTTTACTTAATGCGCCACCAACGATACTAACAAATCTTTGCATAATACCGAAATGATATAAGATTGCTACTAATGAACTAATAAATACGATTGGAAGTAGTGCTTGAATAACGAAGATAAATCCCCAAGGGCCTTTTGCGTTGACTAAATCCCCAGCAACGAACTTAATTCCCTCGTAAGAAAAATTAATTAATCCTTGAACGCCATCTGCAGCGTGTTTTAAACCTGCTTTTCCGGCATCCCATCGTAATACGATAAATGAAAATGACATTTGTAATGCTAGCGCGATTAAAATCGTGCGCCAATTAATAGCTTTGCGGTTGGAAGATAGTAAGAAAGCGATTGCTAATACTCCAATCACGCCGCCAATTCCCCATAAAAGATTCATGCAGTGTATGCTCCTTCCTCATAGTAAAAAAATGTATAAAACAGTTGTCTATACTTCTGCAAATATAACATCTTAAGTAACTTATCATAATGGACATCAGAGGTCAAACGTCTAACGAAAAGTTTAAATAAAAAGAAAATTCTTCAAAAAAACACATATAAAATGATTAGACATGAAATAGGTTATGTTTTTTATGTGAAAATATACATTATGATAACGTTATGGATCATTATTGTAGAATATAGTGTATGAAATAGGAAAATAGATACATTATTTTTTTAGAGAAATAGGTTATACACATTAAAAAGAGCCTTCTAGTAATCTAGAAGGCTCTAAAAATATAACTTAAGGTGCTTTCGTATAACCTAAGAAGTGCTTACTCCAATAAGAATTGCTTAATGAAGCGATTGCTACACCTTTATCTCCAGCTTGGATAAATGATCCGCCCCCAAGGTAAATACCCATATGAGAAGGACCTGATTTATAAGTGTTTTGGAAATAAATTAAGTCACCTGGTTGTGGATTTGAAGTTTGTGGTAGGCTACCCCAATATCCTGCAACACTTTGACGGCTAATGTTATGACCAAATTTCTTAAATACGTGGTAGATGTAACCACTGCAGTCAACACCAGTAGCAGAAGTTCCGCCCCAAACGTAAGGTACACCTTGCATTGATTTTGCATATGCAAGTACGGAAGAACTGTCACCGCTATTATTGCTTGTATTGTTATTATTGTTGTTTTGATTGTTATTTTGGTTGTTGTTAGGCTTATTATCTACTGCGCCACCAACTGGTGTTTTAGAAAGGTAACGTGTGCCGATATAACCAGTTTGGCCGTTGTAGTTAATTTTGCTCCATCCAGAGTTTTCAGAGATTACTTGAACCTTCTGTCCTTGTGGAAGTGCGCCTATGATTCTATAATTTGTACCTTCACCACTACGTACATTTAAGGCAGAAGCATTAATGTAGTAGTCACCAATTGCACCTTGATTAGGTTGTTCAGGTTGTTTTGGTTGCTCAGGAGTAGTAGTGCCACCTTTAACAAATTTCACGAATTCGCTACTAACGTAGCCTGTTTTTCCTTGATAGTTAACTTTAAACCAGCTACCTTCAGAGCCAATTACGTTTAATGTCGTACCATTTAATACGCCACCAATTACGCTATGGTAAGTAGCAGGACCTGTACGTACGCGTAGAGATGTTGCGTTAACAACGTAAGTACCGCCAGTTTGAACAGTTACATTATTATTTTGTTCTTGTTTGTTATCTTGGTTGTTTCCTTGTGTAACGTTATCGCTAGAACCGCCTTTTGTTACGTAGTCTTTACTTACGTAAGCTGTTTGGCCTGCATAATTGATTTTGAACCAATCTTGAACTTCGCCAACAACTTGTACGACTTGTCCTTTCGTAACAGAGCCTACAGTTGTGTGAGAAGTGCTAGGACCTGTACGAACACGAAGGGAAGATACATTTACTGTATAGTTTCCACTTGCTGGTTTTACAGATTCTTGGTTGTTATTATTCGTATTGTTGTTTGAAGAACCTGCATTAGAAGAAACACCAGATACGAATTCGCCACTTACATAGCCAACTTGTCCATTATGGTTGATTTTCACCCAACCATTTTCTTGGCCAATTACGTTTAATGTTTGTCCTTCATATACACGTCCTGAAACAGAACTAGAAGTGTTAGGAGCAGTACGTACACGTAATACATCAGCAGTAACTTTGTTTTTTCCACCTGTTGTACTTACATTGGAATTACTTGCACCATTTTTTGATACAAATTCGCCACTAACAAAACCTGTTTTTCCATTATGGTTAATTTTGTACCAACCATTTTCTTCGCCAATCACGTTTAGTGATTGACCGTTATAAACGCGCGAGATGATGTCGTGAGAAGTACTTGATCCTGCACGAACATGTAATACGCTAGCGTTTACCGTATAAGATGAGCTGTTTGATGCAGAAGCTTGGACAGTTGTAGCAGCTTTTTGTGTATTTTGTTCAGGGGCAGCTTGAACACTATCAAGTGTAGGTGCTGCTCCTCCTGCTACAGACACTGCCGCAAGACCGGCAAGGTATTTTTTCATAATTTGTCGATTCCTTTCTGTCTGTAATGTAGTGAAGAAATATTTACCAACTGTTAAAAATTCTAAAGAGCATGTCGATTACTGTCAAGACTTATGCGGGAATCTGAATATGACAAAAAGATTACAAGAAAAAATCAAGGTATAAATCTATACCTTGATTTCCATTTAAATACATATATTGAATGTAGAAAGGATAGAAATTATTCGTGTTTAAGAAGATGACATATTGGATTGTAACAAACTCTGAGAAAATGATCGTTGCAGCATTTTAGTGATAGGGCCAACTTGACCATCTTGGATGGCGGTTCCATCAAGATGAGTCATCGGCAAAATTTCAATCGTCGTTCCTGTAAAAAAGCATTCATCCGCTTGATAAACATCACGAACGCTGAAAAGCTCTTCTTGTACTGGAATACGAAGGGTTTTCGCTAAAGAAAGAACATATTGACGAATAATGCCATTTAAAATAAGGTGATTAGCTGGATGTGTGTAAAGAGTTCCATTTTTAATTAGAAAGAAGTTAGAGTGGCTTCCCTCAGTTACAGTACCATTTCGTACGAAAAGGGCCTCTTTACAACCTTTTCGTTCCGCTTTCGTAGTAGCTAATATATTCGGTAATAAATTTAATGATTTAATATCACAGCGTAGCCAGCGCGTATCCGGTTCTGATATGGCACGTACACCATATTCAATCCATAACGCTGGTCTTTCTTTCTTTGTAATATAGGCATAGATTGTTGGAGGGACGTCATATGAGAACGTATGGGTACGAGCTTGTACACCACGAGATACTTGCAAATAAATCGTTCCATCTTCGTGGAAATTATTATTTTCGATTAGTTTATAAAGTAGGGTAATCAGTTCCGCTTTTGAGAAAGGGAGTGTTAATTCTATTTCTTCCATGGAGCGATATAATCTTGTGATATGCGGATCTAATAAGTGAAAGTTCCCTTTATATAGACGAATAACCTCGTAGACTCCATCTCCAAACTGCAAGCCTCTTTCCTCAAGGTCTATGTACGTTTTTTGTTTCGTTGTATCAATAACTGCATCATTCCAAAGTACAAATCTTTCATATGCCAATTTTCGTCCCATCCTTTCGTAAGTGCATAAGTAAAGTGAAGCTTTCATTCATTTGGAATAAAAATCACTACAGTAATTTTTATGTGAGTAATTCTTTACATATGACGTATATGTATTTGTAAATGGTAGAGAAGTGGTAGTGATTTACAGCATTTCGTATATACAAATTCGAAAATAAGAAATAAGAATCCTGCTTTTAAATAAAAAAAAGCAACATTCTTATGGAATGCTGCACAAGGAGGGTAGCTATCTTTCATAGGGACATCGTCTTATTGAATGTTTTGTGTATGGAAACAAAACATATTGAAAGACAATTATAAGAAAGTAGAAATAAACGATTCACATATTTCTTTAAGGGATCTTATTACAGATGAGAGATAAGAAATATATAGAACCTCGTTTACATATTTTATTATAGAGATACTTCATTAATTCTATGTGAATATTTGGTAAAGGTTATGTAATGTTAAAGTTAATGAATATAAGTAATTGTATGGAGGAATATAAAAAAAAGAGGCTGAGATTACTCAGCGCTCTTCTTTTCTTCTTTAATAGCTGTCTTTACTTCACCAGTTTTGATCTTGTTGCTTTCAGAGAAGCGAAGTAAGTCACCCTCAATGATTTTGTCAGACATGCTCAATTCATTTTGGGCACGATCAATAAGTGGTTGAGATTCTTCTTTTGGTAGTTGTACAACTTCGCCAGTAGCACGGTCGTAGAATGTACTGTTCGTGTACATGTACTTATCTGTAACGAAGCTACCATCACGAAGAACAACGAACCCTTTATTGTCAGGTGAGAATACGTCATGACCGAATCGAACGTCATTCGTAGAGTCTACACCAAGTAAGTTTAGAATAGTTGGTTTAATGTCAATTTCACCAGTTGGTTTTGAAATTGTTTTACCTTCTTTTTGACCTGGAACGTGAATAAACATCGGTGTTTTTTGTAAGTTCATATGGTCAAATGCAGTAATTTCTTCTTTTCCTAAGAACTGTGCCATTGCACGGTTATGGTTTTCAGAAATACCGTAGTGGTCACCGTAGAATACGATAACTGAGTTGTCGTAAATACCTTCTGCTTTTAGACGCTCAATAAAGTGTTTCATTGCTTCGTCTAAGTAGCGAGCTGTTACCATGTAACGGTCAAATACGCCATCACCAGAGTTGTATTCATCAATTAATTTTGTATTGTCATCATAAGTGAATGGGTAATGGTTTGTTAAAGTAAGGAAGCGAGTATAGAACGGTTGCTTCACTTGTTTTAACATATCGATAGATTGATCAAAGTACTCGATATCTTTTAATCCCCAGTTTAATTTCGTTTCTGGCGTAATCTTATAGTCAAGCTCGTTGTAGTAACGATCATAACCAAGTGCCGGATACATAATGTTACGGTTCCAGAATGTTGCGTTGTTTGCGTGGAATACTGCAGTGTAGTATCCTTGCTGACGTAAAATTTCTGGAGTTGCTGTATATTCGTTGTTACCGTGTGTGAAGAATACAGCACCACGGTCTAGTGGATACATTGAAGTATCTACTAAGAATTCAGCATCAGATGTTTTTCCTTGCCCAGTTTGATGGAAGAAGTTATCAAAGTAATAACTTTCTTTCGTAAATTGGTTTAAGAATGGTGTAACTTCTTGTCCGTTAACTGTTGCACCGATTAAGAATGTTTGTAATGACTCAAGAGAGACAACGATTACGTTCTTCCCTTTTGCAGTACCAAACATATTTGGATCTGGTTTGCTTTGCGTTGTTTTTACGTAGTTCTCTGTTTCCTGTAACTTACTGCCGTCAGCAAATGCTTTTTGTGAACTTGATTTTGCTTGTAAGCCAAGATCATATACTTGGTGTACATATAAACCTAAGTTTTTAACAAGCATAACGCGGTCGAATGAACGTGTTAATAGTTCTGGACGCTCAGCTTCTGCCAATCCTAAGTTTGCGAAGAAAATAGCAATTGTTGACACGAAGTATAGGGAACGCATTGGGCGTGCTACACGTTCTGTCGGTGCAAAATTCTTCATCTTCTTCAATAAAATGAAGAATACGATAATATCAGCAAATGCAAGGATAATTTTGTAGTTAAACAATTCTTTTACACTAGAACCTAAACTTCCGAAGTTAGATGTTTGTCCTAGTACTGGTAAAGTAACGAAGTCATTGTAGAATCCGTAGAACATTACGTTACCAACAAGAACGATTGTTAAGACAAAATTAATTCCAAGTGCTATATAGTTACGTTTTTTCCCTTTTGCAAATAATGCAAGACCAACAAGCAGTAATGATGCTGCTAATGGGCTCAGGAATAAAATGAATTCTTGCATGAAAGATTCAAGTTTTAAATCAAAGCTTGTGCGTGTAATAAGATATGTCTTCAACCATAAGGCTAAAGCTACGAATGCAGTGAAACGCACATTTTGAAATTGTGATTTCAAGGTTTCTTTCATTCATTTCCACCCTTTCTCTATCAGGCTTGGTCGATTTTGGAGCGAAAAATGCTAAAATAAAAAATACATAGTTTTCTTGGCCATAATTAGAGGTTCTATATTCACCCATATACGACTATAACTATGCATACCCTTTTAGTTTCTTGTGTTACTCATAAGCATAACGTCATTTCTGTATTATACAACAAAATTCATTTCTGAGAAACACTATAACATTTTACATTTTTTGTATAAGATTTGTCACTACCAGAGAAAACTTTAACATTCGTTTATATGTCCGTCAACTAGAAAATATAACAAAGGTAGAGCAGAATGTTAAGTGAAAGTGAAAAATCTCTTGTTGAGAAATAAGAAATGACAATGGGTAAGTGGTTATCTAGAAACCTATTATATGAAGGGAAGTATGTAAAAATTAACGAACACTTGTTCTTTTTGAGTTTGTTTGTTACAATGAAAGTTCATTGATAGATTATGTGTAATTTTGATGAACTTTTACTGAAAACATATTGTAGCTTATTTCTTTTAAAAAATAGGGAGGCTTTTACATGGAGCAAAAATTTTCAGTTGAAGCATTTTGGAAGAAGGTAAAACATGTCGCAAAGCAGGCAGGACAGTCAGTCATTTATGCAAGTTTATTGTTGTTTTACGTTTTGCAGAAACCAGATGTTCCAAAACGAGTGAAAATTATTGTAATTGGAGCACTTGCTTATTTTATTGCACCGATTGATGCGATTCCAGATTTCGTTGCTGGAATTGGTTATACGGATGATTTAGGGGCGTTAATGGCTGCGCTATTACAAGCGTCGCTATACGTCGATGATGATGTAAAAGATAAGGCGCGAGTGAAGTTGGCAGAATGGTTTGGTTCGGATATAGACACATCCTTTATCGATCAGAAATTAGATCAATAGGTGAGAACTGTCACATGGTGACAGGGCGAACGTAAGCGAGGAAGTGCATTATGCCATCAGGAAGAACGCATACGAAAATAAACTTAATATCCCTTCCGGTTGTTTTGTTTATGCTCTTTTCGTATGGACTAACAAATTTTGATTTTTTATTAACTTTTGCAATTGGCTTTTTAGTAGGTACTACATTTTTAACACCGGATTTAGATACGTATAGTAATGCGTATAATAAATGGGGATTCCTGCGTATATTTTGGTATCCGTATAAGAAGGTAATGCCGCATCGCTCCTTCTTTACACACACAATTATACTTGGTGATGTGATTCGTATTGCATACATGTTAATTGTGTTTTCTCCGTTTTTATTCCTATTAAATGTAATCGCGCTCGACGGGAATTTAATAGAAATGGCGAAGGAACATGAGGTTGAAATTGTAACGTTCGTAATGGGAATTGTTGTGGCAAGCACGCTTCACATTATAGCGGATAAAGTGAATACGCGCCGTAAGAAAATGATGAGAAAAAAGAAGAAACGCAGAAGATAAAAAAACCGTCCCAAAAAGGTATTTTGGGACGGTTTTTCTTTTTAATCAAACGTTTGTTTAAAAAGGAAATTAGGCTTTCAGTACTTTAATACCTTTCACGATGTTCCAAATGAAGTAGTATAAGCTAATGATTCCGCAAATACATAAGACAATCATTGCACCAATTCCAAATGTTACATCCGGCTGATCAGATCCAAGCCCCATAAATCCTAAAATAATCATGCCAATGAATGTAGCGATACTTGGGATAATGTGTGTCCATAGAGCACGTTTTGCATGTGGTTTCGTTTCCACATCTCCCACAATCCACACAATAATCGGGAATAAGATAGGGGCAAATAATACACTAAAGTATGATAAAGCTGCTAATATTTTGTTTCCGTTCATATATATCACCTCATAAATAATATCCGTTGTTATACCTTTATTATGCAGGAAAGGTAGCGAGCTTTCTATCGATGAACATGACAAGAACATGACGATTTTGTAAGATTTTTTCGTTAAATAATAAAGTGAAACTTTAATCAGTGGGGGCTTTTCATCCCCCACTGATTATTAGTTGAACCAATCGGACTTTTATGGGCAGTTGATCCCTCACCAAAACTCTTTGCTTTTGCTGAATTTTGAGGTGGGATCTTACTGCCCATTAAAGTCGGATAAAATTTTCGAAAAAATCTTTTTAAATAGAAATTGTTATGGTACAGTATAAATGAAAGATGTTGAAAACGTTTTCTTAAACGTTTTTTATTTTTAGGTTGAAAGGTATGATGACCTGATAGTCTATTAATGAGGTTATTCTACTTAAAAGGGGATTCTTTAGGGGGAGAGAACGATGAACACATGGACACAAGTTTATGATCCGTTCGGAAACATTTGGATTTCGGCAGCGGTAGCACTTATTCCGATTATCTTTTTTTTCTTAGCTTTAGCAGTTTTCCGCATGAAGGGGTATGTGGCAGGATTTATTACAGTTGTACTTACAATTTTAGTGGCTTTATTCGCTTATAAGATGCCGTTCACAATGGCGATGGCAGCGACCGGATATGGTTTCTTATACGGGTTATGGCCAATTGCTTGGATTATCATTATGTCGGTATTTTTATATAAAATATCTGTGAAAACAGGTCAATTCGATGTAATTCGTGCATCTGTACTATCTATTACGAATGACCATCGTTTACTCGTTATTTTAATCGGTTTTTCATTCGGTGCATTTTTAGAAGGGGCAGCGGGATTTGGTGCACCAGTAGCGATTACGGCAGCGCTTCTTGCAGGCCTTGGGCTAAATCCTTTATATGCAGCAGGTCTTTGTTTAATTGCAAACACAGCACCAGTAGCGTTCGGAGCGATGGGTATTCCGATTACAGTTGCCGGACAAGTAACAGGTATTGATCCACATAAAATTGGACAAATGGCTGGACATCAATTACCGTTCTTATCATTATTTGTTCCATTCTTTATCGTATTTTTAATGGACGGGGTGAAAGGGATAAGACAAACGTGGCCTGCTTTACTTGTAGCAGGTAGCTCATTTGCAATTACGCAGTTCATAACAGCGACATTCTTAGGACCAGAACTTCCGGATATTACGTCGGCACTTGTAAGTTTAGTTAGTTTAGCGCTGTTCTTAAAAGTATGGCAACCGAAAGAAATTTATCAATCTGGGCAAGCAAATAGAGAAGTAGCTGCAACAACAGCGGCATCGATGCCGAAATTAACATTGGGAAAAGTAGTAAAGGCATGGTCTCCATTTATCGTATTAACGGTTATGGTAGTCATTTGGAGTCAAAGTTTCTTTAAAGCATTATTTGCTCCAGGAGGCGCGTTAGAAAGTCTTGTATTTAAGTTTGAAATTCCAGGCTTGCACAATTTAGTAATGAAAGCAGAGCCTATTGTAAATAAAGCGACGCCTTACGAGGCAATTTTGAAGTTTGATGTATTATCAGCAACAGGAACAGCAATTTTAATTGCTTGTCTCATTTCCATGCTGATTTTGAAAATGAGTGTAAAAGATGCAGTGGTAACATTTAAAGAAACTTTAAGTGAACTTAAAATGCCAATTTTATCTATTGGATTTGTATTAGGATTTGCATTTATCGCAAACTATTCTGGGCTATCTTCTACACTAGCATTGGCACTAGCAGGAACTGGCGGACTATTCCCGTTCTTCTCACCATTCTTAGGGTGGATTGGCGTATTCTTAACAGGGTCTGATACGTCAGCGAATGCATTATTCTCAAATTTACAAGCAATTACAGCACAGCAAGTTGGTGTATCTGAAGTACTTCTCGTTGCAGCAAATACAACGGGCGGTGTAACTGGAAAAATGATTTCTCCACAATCGATTGCCATTGCTTGTGCAGCAGTTGGACTTGCTGGGAAAGAATCAGATTTATTCCGGTTTACAGTAAAGCATAGTTTGTTCTTCGTAATAATTGTGGGGATTATGACTTATGTTCAGGCTTATTATTTAACTTGGATGATTCCGTAAAGAGCGACAGAAATAAACTTTGCATTTTTCAGATTATCGTGTATGATGAGAAAGTATTGAAAATTAAATCAGTGATAAACTAGGGGTGCCTAACGTATGCGTAGGCTGAGAGAGAAGCGCGTGAACTTCTTAACCCTTTGGACCTGATCTGGCTCGTACCAGCGTAGGGAAGTTAACGGCTTTACATAATGATGTCTTTTATGAGCCAGGTCCTTATTTTTTTATGGACCTGGCTCTTTTTATTTTGGCATACGCTGGCCATATCTCGTCCTTGTCACGTACAGGGGGGCAACAAAGGTTATGAAACAGTCTGTTTCGGCTGAGCAAATTGAATTGAAGTCGAGTTTACCAGGAAGTAAGAAAGTGTATGTGGATGGACCACGCGAAGGTATGAAGGTGCCGATGCGTGAGATTGAACAAAGCGATACAAACGGTGTTCCGAATCCGCCAATTCGTGTGTATGATACGAGCGGTCCTTATACGGATCCAGAGTATAAAGTGGAGTTAGAAAAGGGGTTGCAGGCGCCGCGCCACTCTTGGATTCTAGAGCGCGGAGATGTAGAAGCATACGAAGGTCGCGAAGTGAAACCAGAGGATGACGGTGTGAAGGTGGCTTCAAAACATACACCTGTTTTCCCGCAGATGGATCGCAAACCGCTTAGAGCGAAGCAAGGTGCAAATGTTACGCAAATGCATTATGCACGTAATGGGATTATTACGTCTGAGATGGAATATGTTGCGATTCGTGAAGGAGTAGAGCCGGAGTTTGTTCGTAAGGAAATTGCGGAAGGTCGCGCTATTTTACCAGCGAATATTAACCATCCTGAAGCAGAGCCGATGATTATCGGACGTAATTTCCACGTGAAGGTTAATGCAAATATCGGAAACTCTGCTGTATCTTCTTCTATTGCAGAAGAAGTAGAGAAGATGACGTGGGCTACTCGCTGGGGTGCAGATACAATTATGGATTTATCTACAGGTAAAAACATTCATACGACGCGTGAGTGGATTATTCGTAACGCGCCTGTACCAGTTGGAACTGTACCAATCTATCAAGCTCTTGAAAAAGTAAACGGAATTGCAGAAGATTTAACGTGGGAAGTGTATCGTGATACGTTAATTGAGCAAGCGGAGCAAGGCGTAGATTACTTTACGATTCACGCTGGCGTATTACTTCGTTACATTCCCATTACTGCAAAACGTACGACAGGTATCGTTTCGCGTGGTGGTTCAATTATGGCGCAGTGGTGTTTATTCCATCATAAAGAAAACTTCCTATACACTCATTTTGAAGAGATTTGTGAAATTATGAAGCAGTATGATGTTTCGTTCTCTCTTGGAGATGGATTACGTCCAGGTTCGATTGCAGATGCAAATGACGAAGCGCAGTTCTCTGAGCTTGAAACACTTGGTGAATTAACGAAGATTGCTTGGAAACATGATGTGCAAGTTATGATTGAAGGGCCTGGGCATGTACCGATGCATTTAATTAAAGAAAACATGGAGAAAGAGCTTGATATTTGTCAGGGGGCGCCATTCTATACACTTGGGCCGTTAACGACAGATATTGCACCAGGTTATGACCATATTACATCCGCAATTGGAGCTGCGATGATTGGCTGGTTTGGAACAGCGATGCTTTGTTATGTAACGCCGAAAGAACATTTAGGTTTACCGAATAAAGATGATGTACGCGAAGGTGTTATTACGTACAAAATCGCTGCGCATGCAGCTGATCTGGCGAAAGGGCACAAAACGGCTCATCAGCGTGATGATGCACTTTCAAAAGCTCGTTTTGAATTCCGTTGGCGCGATCAATTTAATTTATCTTTAGATCCTGAACGTGCAATGGAGTATCACGATGAAACATTGCCAGCAGAAGGTGCGAAAACGGCTCATTTCTGTTCCATGTGTGGACCGAAGTTTTGTAGTATGAGAATTTCACATGATATTCGTGAATATGCAAAAGAAAATGATTTAGAAACGACAGAAGCAATTGAAAAAGGAATGAAAGAGAAAGCGAAAGAATTTAAAGAAACGGGTAGTCATTTATACCAATAACACGTTACACCTCTTTACTTGATTGATCACACTGTAGTACCTAACTTAAATATAGAAGAAGCCCGCTTTGCTAAGACGGTAGCAAAGCGGGCTTCTGTTGTTTATCCTGCTATTTGCGGGCAGTGAGACCCCTCACTGATTAAAGTTTCACTTTATAAGGCGAAGAAGAGATGTACCCAATAGAATAAGAGGAATAATGTGACGACTGTTGTGAGCGGGATAACAATAAGGGATACACTTAAATAGTCTTTCCATTTTACTTTAATTTTGTTTTGTTTCAGGATATACATCCAAATGAGGGAAGCTAGCGTACCGATTGGTAATAGTAGTGAACCGATGTCACTACCAATAATGTTTGCGAGGTAAATCGTTTTTAAAGTGATTGGGTCTAGTCCCATTTCTGTTAATGTGATTGTACCAATCATAAGTGCAGGGTGATTATTGAAGACGTTGGAGAGGAGGGAAACGAGTCCGCCCATTGTAAAGCTAGCATAAAGTAGATGCTGATTTACAACTGGTTCAAGCCATTGGACAAGTGCTGCTGTTAATCCTGCGTTGTGAAGTCCGTAAATAATGACATACATAGAGAAAGCAAAAATTAAAATGTGCCAAGGTGTCTTTTTCAAAATATCGACAGGGTTCGTTCGTAAGTAGTACCATCTCCAGATGAGAAGAACGAGTGAACCGAGTACGGCAACAATCTCGATTGGGATGGATAAGAAGGATGCAACGAATAGAAGACAGCGCATAAGGAAGACGAAGCCTAATACTTTTAGCATGAACCTTGTCCGTTTTTGCTTCGTATCAACTGAATTTTTTCCTTTTAACGGATGAAAGTTTTTCGTGAAGAATATTTCTTCAATATCATATGAAGAAACAGGCAATTTTTTCGGAAGTTTTTTCTTCAAAACCGTATACATAAGCCATGACATAAACAATAGTCCTAATGTTGCAGGTACAAACATCATAGCAGTATGCATATAAAGAGTCATATGAACAATATTTAATGCAATTAAGTTTACGATATTACTTACACCAATTGGTGCACTAGATGCAGTAGCGATTAAAGCACCGCTTAATAAATAAGGGATTTGTTGATGCGGTTTTAATTGAAGATTTTTTAGGAGAAGAATTAAAATTGGCGTTGTAATTAAAATACTACCATCGTTATTAAATAAAAGAGTCATAAGAAAACATAATAATTGAATATACCAGTATAAACGGCGACCGGAGCCTTTTGCTAAGTTTGCAAGTTTCGCTGCGGACCAGTGGAAGAAGCCGAAGCTTTCTAATATTACCGCCATAACGATGGTCGCTAATATTGTTATGGAGGCACCGCCAATTTTACTAATAATGTCCATGACGTCCGGTTTTGATACAAGTCCAGTAATCAGGATAATGCCAGCGCCAATTGCTGCCGGCCACGCCTCATTTAAACCACGAGGTCGCCAAAAGATAACGATCATCGTTAAGAAGAATACAATAATAGTAATCCATATTTCAATGCTCATATTTTACCTACCTTTCTACTTTTCCTCAAAGCAATGTAGCTTGTCTTAAGGTTTGTATTGGTAGTATATTCAGCAAAAAATAAGAAGAACTAGACGTATAACGGAGTGCAATGAATATGTGTTTTTCAAGTTATGAGACAAGTATCTCTCTTAGTGAAATAACTATTGTGAGAGGAGTCTAGAAATTAATGGGGCAGTAAGATAGTAAATAAAATTTACATAGGTGATTATGGAGATATATCAGCG
>NZ_JAKUFF010000032.1:0-45657 GCF_022663305.1 Bacillus cereus group sp. BfR-BA-01408
TCATTTCCCCAGTGCAGCTCTAAGGTGGTAAGTTATTTTTCTGCGTTAGGAAGTTCTCAGCTTTCCTTCCTTCTCTGTATAACCGGGGAAAATAACTCGTGTCCTTTTCTTCGCTTATTATGAAATTGAATGCAAAAAAGCATATTCATCCCTAAAATAGGGACGAATATGCTTATATCCGTGGTTCCACCCAGATTCCCAT
Source organism: Bacillus cereus group sp. BfR-BA-01408 (assembly GCF_022663305.1). Classification (NCBI taxonomy): domain Bacteria; kingdom Bacillati; phylum Bacillota; class Bacilli; order Caryophanales; family Bacillaceae; genus Bacillus; species Bacillus cereus group sp. BfR-BA-01408. The sequence continues at coordinate 203 of NZ_JAKUFF010000032.1, forward strand.
CACAAAAAACATAATGGCTTCTTTTGCGATAACGTCGCTTACACGGCACTAGATACTTCGTTTCCCTAGTGCAGCTCTAAGGTGGTAAGTTATTTTTCTGCGTTAGGAAGTTCTCAGCTTTCCTTCCTTCTCTGTATAACCGGGGAAAATAACTCGTGTCCTTTTCTTTGCTTTTTTTAATACATCCATTAATTGTTATTTACTATATCTTATTCATTTTATTTTTGCAAGTGTTTGGAAAAGATTTTTTATTTAATAAAAAAAGAAACCAAAAAATGTTTTTGGTTTCTCCTTCTCAATTTTACCAATCTTGTGGTTCATAATTTAAGTCTGCAAATAGACGTCGTTTCTCTTTCTTCGTTAAATCTCTCCACTGTCCAACAGGTAAATTATTCAATTCGATATTCATAATTCTCGTACGTTTTAACGTGTATACTTGATAACCTAAAGCTTCACACATACGACGAATTTGGCGATTCAACCCTTGTGTTAAAATAATTTTGAACTCATATTTTGATAACTGTGTGATCTCACAAGGAAGTGTTTTTGTACCTAGAATTTTAACACCCGCTGCCATTTTTTCTAAGAAATCAGGTGTAATTGGCTTATCTACTGAAACGATATATTCTTTCTCATGTTTGTTTTCAGCACGTAAAATTTCATTAACGATATCACCATCATTCGTTAACAAAATTAAACCATCTGAGTCTTTATCAAGACGTCCAATATGGCTAATTCGTAAAGGGTGATTCACTAAATCGATAATATTACCTTTTACTGATTTTTCACTCGTACATGTAATACCTACTGGTTTATTTAAAGCGATATATACGTGATCTCGAGCAATACGAAGTTGCTCTCCATTTACGCGTACATCATCACCTGGATTCACTTGGTCACCAATTTTTGCAACCTTACCGTTAATAATTACTCTTCTCTCATTAATTAATTTATCTGCTCCGCGTCGAGACGCTTTTCCAGCTTCACTAATAAATTTATTGATACGCAAATTAGGCACATCCTTTTCTAAAAAAATTTCAAGCTCACACTGCTTCTACCGTACAATACAAAAGGGTAAGCCTCCTATTATAACTTAAATATATTAACATGAAAGGGTATATAACGTCTTCTATTAATTTCTTGTTTATAAGAAATTATCTTTATTATACATTCATTTATGCACTTTTTCTGTGCTTAATATACAAGCCATTCTTCCTTACATATAGCTTGTTTACCTCTTATATCTTCATGAATATTAGCTAGTTTATACAACTCAGGGAAAATCTCTTCTACATAATTTTGATGCGCCATTCCATCTTTCCAATAAGTTAACACTATGTAACGATTTTCATTTTTTAAAGACTTCCCAACAACGCCAGCTAACATTCCTTTTGCTTTTTCCATCCCTTTATTCCAAATTGTTTCTTGTTTATGTAAAAAATACTTTTCTTTTTCCACTTTAATATCACATATAGCAACTCTTACGAATGATCCCTCTGTAACAACGTCTTTCAGAGGCGTATCAGTTATATCATACAAAGTTTGGAATAATTCAATTTCACATGAAAGAAACGTATCCTCTTGATTACTATTTAAATAAATTGTATCGTGGGCACCATTCATAAATGATTGATATGCACTTTTATTTTCCCATAAAGTAAATACACACGCCTCATCTTCATTCCATCCACCAAATTGCCAATGAAATCCATCTAGATGCTGTATATCACGCCATTTTTCTTGTGCTTTTGAAAACAATTCCTTTTTCTCTTCTTCTACCTTACAATAGATTGTTTTTAGTAGCATATCTAATTCCCCCTTATCTTACATTCCATTTCTCATCTGCAATACTTTCTACTTTTCCCCTAAACGAACATTATTTTTACTCTCTATTTCTTCAGCTCTTATATATTAAAGAGGACCATTTCATCTCGTATCCTTGTTCAACACGCATATTTATCTTTTTACTTTAAAAGATACGCTGTTAAACATCCATTTGAACTTCCTGTTGCCACGTCTTTCGGAATCCCATAATAGTCTGCAAAATCACGAACATTTAGATCACCTGTTTGTTTACATAACATAATTATATCCTTCTAGTTATCTATAGTATTCAAAAAATCATCCGCTCTTTCTATCAGCCATTCACCAAACGTACTTAAAAATAATAAAATTTCATTTATATCATTTATCGGTTCAATTACATATTGTAATGCCTTTCTCATATTTTTTTCTTGTTCGGGAAAATACTTACTAAATAATTCATAGGCAGGATATAAGTCTCTGGAGTAAAGTCCTTCTCTCTCAATTGTCAATGCTAGACCTGACCTGATTATTATCTTCATAATCCAACGGCAACAATCCACAATATCATCCACGCCTTTATTATGAATTAATTCTTCGCGTGCTTGTCCAATTTGTTTCCGCAATTGAATAAGGTGTTCATAGGCTAACTCCTCACTTACTTTATATTTAGGTAAAGACAATGTTACATCTTGACCAAATATACATACTCCATGTGTCTGTATCATAAAGCTTATAAAAGAAAAACTCTTGGAATTTATCACTTCTTTTTCACTGTAAAAACTCAATTCCACTCCTGTTATACAATTAAACTTTTGCAAACTTTGAACTTCTAGTTTCTTTCGCCAGCTTAAGTCTATTAATTTAGGATCCTTTCGTACTACTATAATCACATCTATATCTGCAATTCCTTCAATTCCAATCCCTCTTGGAATTGAGCCTCTTATATAAACACTGTGTAAATCATCCTGTAGCAATTCACAACAAGTATTTTTTATTTCTTGTATTACCTCCATAAATATAGGTTGAACTTTTTCAATATGTGCATCATTTATAATATATCCTTCATCATCAGTAGGACAAAAACGACCTATCTTTTTTATATTTGGCAATTTATTATCTCATCTCCATACTAAATATTATTTTATTCTATACACATAGTAATTATAATTTAAATAATTCAGAATTAAAAATCAAAAGAGATAGAAAGTAAACAATTCTACAATATCATTCACTTCCTATCTCTTTTATTATCAATTATTTTTCAAATATATAATACGTAATTTCTCCTGGGTAATGTAATATCTTTACCTTTCTTTCCACTTTTTAAAACTAACAGTATACCCGCTTTCCCCTCCGCTCCACTTACCAGTGTAATAAGCATTACACTCATATATTTATACTCCTCTTCCTTATCATCATTAATATGAATTACTGACATTAGCACTGGAAAATCTTTAATTTTAGATTCTTTATTCATAAATATGAATGCAATTAAACCAACTAATAATACAGTCATTGAAATATTTGAAACTAGTTTTCTTCTATTCATTTTCACTAAAACTCCTATTTTCTCTACTTTAAACAACATTATTGTTATATATTATAATTATAAGTTTTTAAATTTTGGAGGCGTTACATATTGCAAAAATTACTTTTTACTAAATGGACAGTTTTTATTTCTATTCTCATCATTTTCGGTACAATTTTCTACGTTACGAATGGTAAAAATAACACCGAAAAAGCCCCTGTAGAAACAGCGGATACAAAAACTTTCAAAACGAAATTACAGCCTAAAATTAATGAATTGACTACTAATTATAATGATATCATCGAAAAGGATTGGTTGCCTGCCTGGGAAGAGATTAACACGAACGGTGATTCAGTAGACAGAGATAAACTATTAGTTACAATGAATGCTGTTTCCAAACAATATGAAAACATTATGAATGAAATAGACATTTTGAAAATTAAAGAAAATATATCGGAAGTACAAATACAAGAACAACTTCTTTATTTCACAACTGAATTTAAGGCTGCTTCTAAATTTATGAAAAACGCGGCAGATTTAATTATAGATGGAGCCACTAACTCTACTCTAAACAGTGCAACAATTGAAAATACGAAACATGCTTTAGGGCTTGCGGATCAACATATTGTTATTGCTTTATCTACTTTAACTGAAGTTGAAGAGAAATTAGGACTTTCGAAAAAATAGAATTCTTTACTATTTTAAAATAAAAAATGATTGCATTTCACTAATAGTATATCTATAATATTTTTATTGATCTTATACACATTCAATGCGTATAGGTTATTAATTTTATAATTCGGATGAACCATTCAGGAGAAGGTCTATTGATCTACCGACGGGGCAAAAAGTTGTTAACCGACTTTGAAACTCTCAGGTCTTGTTTACAAGTAGAACTGCATGGGGACGAATCTCTGGAGAGACTCCCTCTCGCTTTATATAGCGTAGAGGAAAACGAGCACCGAAGGAGCAAATCCGCTACTATAGCGGATAATCTCTCAGGTAAAAGGACAGAGACAAGCGAAAGAAAATGCCGATTTGTATCGGTTTATTTTTCTATCCCTTGTTTCTCCAGAGACCATTTCATTTACTTGAAGTGGTTTTTATTTTTTCTAAAAAAGGAGAATAAAGATGGAGACAGTAAGTAAAGTATTAGAACAAATCAATCACTATGTGTGGGGATTACCAACGTTGTTGTTACTCGTTGGTACTGGTATCATTCTCACAGTGCGTTTAAAAGGTTTACAGTTTAGTAAACTATTATACGCTCACAAACTAGCTTTTAAAAAATCAGAAGATACATCTTCCTCCGGAGATATTAGCCACTTCCAAGCACTTATGACAGCTATGGCGGCAACGATCGGTATGGGAAATATAGCTGGTGTTGCAACTGCTGTGACGATTGGTGGGCCTGGTGCAATCTTTTGGATGTGGATTACTGCTTTATTCGGTATGGCAACAAAATATGCCGAAGCAATTCTTGCGGTGAAATACCGTGTTAGTAATGAAAATGGTGAATATTCAGGTGGGCCAATGTACTATTTAGAACGTGGTCTAGGTAAGAAATGGCTTGCAGTTTTATTTGCTATATTCGGTACAACTGCTTCTTTCGGTATCGGGAATATGGTGCAATCTAATTCAGTTGCAGAGGCAATGCGAATTAATTTCTCTTTCCCTCCTGCTTTAACTGGTATAGTAATGTCATTTTTAATCGCTATCGTTATTTTAGGCGGTGTAAAAAAAATCGGGAAAGTAACAGGATATGTTGTTCCTATTAAAGCTTTCTTTTATATCATTGCTGGTCTTATCATTATTTTCTATCACTACGATCAAATTCCTGAAGCATTTTCACTTATTTTTTCTGGTGCATTTAGCGGTACTGCAGCTGCTGGTGGTTTTATCGGTGCAACAGTTGCATCAGCTATTCAAATTGGAATGGCGCGCGGCGTATTTGCGAACGAAGCTGGTTTAGGGAGTGCCCCTATTGCCGCGGCGGCTGCAAAAACTGATTCCCCTGCAAAGCAAGCTTTAGTTTCAATGACTGGTACTTTTCTAGATACGTTTATTGTATGTACAATTACAGGGCTAGTATTAATTACTACAGGCGCATGGAAGTCTGGTAAAACTGGCGTTGAAGCTACAACACTTGCGTTCCAATCTGTATTCGGTACTGCTGGTAGTATGATTCTTGGTATCGCAATTATTTTATTCGCCTACTCTACTATTTTAGGCTGGTCGTATTACGGTGAGAAATGTGTAGCTTATTTATTTGGAGAAAGTGCTGTTAAATATTATAAAGCAATCTTTATTGTCATGATTGCTATTGGTGCGAATTTAAAATTAGGCATCGTATGGACATTTGCGGATATTGCAAATGGACTTATGGCGATTCCAAACTTAATTGGTCTTATTGGGTTAAGTGGTATTGTTGTTGCTGAAACGAATCGCTTTTTACAAGCAGAGAAATTGAAAGAAAACCATAAAAAACAAGCAAGTTAATCTAAAAAAAGGAATGACTCATACATAATGAGCATTCCTTTTTTCGTTTTCTTACTCAGTAAATATCATTAAAAATATATTTATATAAATCTTTCTCTTTTTTATTCCACTAAAAGTTTTTCACATAAATGTCATAAATCGTATGGTCTAACTATATAGTTGAAAAGGAATGCGACATTAAAGTGTCGCTGAAAAACTCATCCAAGAAAAGGGAGGAAAAATCTTTTGAAAAACAAAATCATTGTTTTCCTATCTGTTTTATCATTTATTATTGGTGGTTTCTTCTTTAACACGAATACTTCAAGTGCTGAAACATCATCTACTGATTACGTTCCTAACCAATTAATCGTTAAGTTCAAACAAAATGCATCTTTAAGTAATGTGCAATCTTTTCATAAATCTGTCGGGGCTAATGTCTTATCTAAAGATGATAAGTTAGGTTTTGAAGTCGTACAATTTTCAAAAGGTACTGTAAAAGAAAAAATAAAGAGTTATAAAAATAATCCAGATGTGGAATATGCAGAACCGAATTATTACGTTCACGCCTTTTGGACTCCAAACGACCCATATTTTAATAATCAATATGGATTACAAAAGATTCAAGCTCCACAAGCTTGGGATAGCCAACGAAGTGACCCTGGTGTAAAAGTAGCCATTATTGATACAGGAGTTCAAGGCTCACACCCTGATTTGGCTTCGAAAGTAATTTACGGGCATGATTATGTTGATAACGACAATACATCTGATGATGGTAATGGTCATGGTACACATTGCGCTGGAATTACTGGAGCACTTACGAATAACAGCGTCGGAATTGCTGGTGTTGCCCCACAAGCTTCCATTTATGCTGTTCGCGTATTAGATAATCAAGGAAGTGGTACTCTCGATGCTGTAGCGCAAGGTATTCGAGAAGCTGCTGATTCGGGTGCAAAAGTAATTAGTTTAAGTTTAGGAGCTCCAAATGGTGGTACTGCATTACAACAAGCCGTTCAATATGCATGGAATAAAGGCTCTGTTATAGTTGCAGCTGCTGGAAATGCTGGAAATACAAAAGCTAATTACCCTGCTTATTACAACGAAGTTATTTCAGTCGCTTCTACAGATCAATCAGATAAGAAATCTTCATTCTCTACTTATGGTAGCTGGGTAGATGTTGCAGCTCCAGGATCAAATATATATTCTACTTATAAAGGAAGCACGTATCAATCATTAAGTGGTACATCTATGGCAACACCTCACGTTGCAGGAGTCGCTGCTCTTTTAGCAAATCAAGGATATAGCAATACACAAATTCGCCAAATTATTGAGTCATCTTCTGATAAAATTAGTGGTACAGGTACGTACTGGAAAAACGGTAGAGTCAATGCATATAAGGCTGTACAATATGCGAAGCAATTACAAGAAAATAAAGCTTCTTAAGAAATAAAGTAAAACTTTAATCAGTTGATCTACCATTCATGCGGAATAAAATCGAAGGAGAGACTTCCACAACTAAAGCCTCTCCTTCTTATAAACTATATTACTCTCCCTGCTTTTTAACCATATGTAAATACAGAACAAAATCCATCATTGTCGACGAATGACCAAGTTGACGGATCATCGCTGTTATATTCCCTCTATGATATGTACCATGATTTACAACATGTTGTACTAACTCTAAAATTGAAGTTTCTAATTTTCCTACATATGGATTCTCGATAACAAATACAGCATTCACATCTTGTATTGTACTTAAAAAGTCTTTATATTGATTTGCCATGTTTTCAAACATTTTTTCTAATTCATGTAACGATTTGTTTTCCATTTGTTTTCGTAATTCTTCTCGGCCTTGTATTGCTTCATTCATACTTTTACCATGCAATATGTGTAACCACACTTGATCTGTAATATAAATATGGGCAAACGTATCCTTGATTGATGGAAATACACTCTGCATCTGTTCAGTAAAAATAGTATCATAGTTTGGTAATTCTTTTAGTCGATTGAATAATCGTAGATTAGCCCAAGCATGGTAATCCACTTGTTTTAACATGTACTCTTTCAATCGAAATCGCCTCCTTATTGTATGAAACGAATAGTTTGTTTCTTTATTTCTGATTCTCTATCAGCTTTTGCAATTCCTTTTTCTTCAATTTCTTGTTTATTTATAGTTTTATATTTTACATACGTATGAAATTCCGTTTGAAATGGAAACGGTGTAATCCGAATAGTTTCCTCATCTATCCATTCAGCTTGAATAGGTTTCTCTTCTTTACTATTAAACATTTCTGTTCCTTCAAAACCATCTTTAAACAAATCAATTTCATCTTTCTTTTCTACACCTGGTTTATTCATACAGACATACAAAGAAAGTTCATCGCAAAACTTTAATAATCTATAATGTTTATCGAACATCGCAAATTGTTCTTTTGTTAGCGTTGTCAATATTCTTTTTTGTCGTTCCAATTCCCCTGTATAAAATGACATCATCTCTTCATCTTCCTCATTTAATGGAAATGATAAAAAATGCTTACTACAAAGTAATGCTCCGTATGGATTGGAATCTTCAATTTCATTCAAACCAATCGTATAAAAGACAAAACGTAATGAACTTGGACAATCCATAAATGTATATGGGATATTTTTAGCATCATTTAAAATTGGTACTTTATCAAGTTCTATCCATCCTCTATCATGCTCATATATTGCATCAATTGTCTCTTTTAAATATGTATCATCTTCAAAAAAATCTTCTTTTATATGCTTTGCAATCTCTCCAGCTAAAAAACCATGATCATGTTGACGAATTAATATACTTTCTTTCTCATCCTTTTCACGAAAAATCATCCGTATACTCCCCCTCATCCTCATATTACAGCGTTTTCTATTCATCAATTCTTAATTAATCCCTAATTGTTAGCAGGGATTCAGTTTCTTGCAACGAAATTAACATAACTATATAGCATTCTTTCTAACAATATAAATAGCTTTATCTTTACTATCTATTATACTAAATCATTCATTCCAAAAAATTTTTTTATGAGGTGAAAACATGAACAAAACAGAATTAATTAAAAATGTCGCACAATCAGCTGATATTTCTCAAAAGGATGCTTCTGCAGCTGTACAATCTGTATTTGACACAATTGCTACTGCATTACAGTCTGGCGATAAAGTTCAATTAATCGGCTTTGGAACTTTTGAAGTGCGTGAAAGATCTGCTCGTACAGGACGTAATCCACAAACCGGCGAAGAAATTCAAATCGCTGCTGGTAAAGTTCCTGCATTTAAAGCAGGTAAAGAGTTAAAAGAAGCTGTGAAATAAACAAGAAACCAGCCATTTTATAGGCTGGTTTCTTGTTTTAATTTAGTAATTGCTTTATATTTTCTGCATGATACACCTCGCAAATATAAAATATGCATCTGCAGTTACTTACAATTTGATATTTTCTTGTTGGATACACATGCGCCGAAACAGAGCATCCATCGAACAATTCAATAATATTCCCAGAAGGCTGATATCCTTCATATAATACGTTCCTTCTTACTTCCATCTTTTCTATAAGTTTTTCAACTGGAATGTTTCCACTCTCTAGCTCCCTCTTTATTGTATTTGGTAAAAACGAGGTATCCGCAAAAATGAGATTTTCAGATAATACTTTTCCTTTATAACTAATATTGGATACACGGTAAAGAAATGTTCCGTTTTTATCAAAGAAACTCTTTGCTTCTTTCGGGATATACTGCCTATCCAGCACCTCTTGTTCTAGAACATCAAACTGAACTGTATCATTCAATAACTTTTCTAAAGCATGAATAGATGATGTATCTCCAGAAAATAAAATATTTTTAATTGCTTGTACATGATAAGTGAATTCATTTGTTCTATTTTCCGCTACTAGCATGAGGAACACCTCTTCTATAAAATATTTTATTAAACTTATTTATAATTTAAAAGCGCTACTGCATCCAGCTGTATGATTTCGGTGACTTCTTTACTAAATATTGCAATTGAAGCCATATAATCTACACTTGGCCTTAAATCTCTCATCACTGTATTTTCTACTAACTCTTGTCTATCCTTAAAAACTAACAAGTTTGGAGAATCATTTGGAGCTGATATAGTAATATCCACTGGTGGAATCATTAGACCTTCACCTGTCGCTTTGAGCACAGCTTCCTTTCTAGTCCAATATGTTAAAAAACCTTCTATTTTTTGTTCATTAGGTAATTTCATAACTTGCGCTATTTCAATGTCGGTTAATACGCCTTCTGCCATTTTCATAACATCAACATTTGGATTCATTTGTTCAACATCAACGCCTACAGGTGCAGACTTTGTAAATGCAACAACAACCCACTCACCCGAATGTGAAACCGATAACTGCGGCATCCCCTCTGGTAATTGTGGTCTACCATGTTGTAGCTTACATACTGGGCACATTCGATTAATTGGAACTTGAACTGGCGACATAGAAAACATTTTACCTAGAACTAATCTACTAATTACACAGCCTATTATAAAACGGGCACGATCTGCCGAATGATGATATGAATTTGCTTTTTCTCGTTCAACATCATTTAGTAAATTGTAATGCCATGATTGTAAATCCGAAATCCTTCCCCACCATATTTGACAATCATTCTCATTCAAAATTGGTATAGAATCTACAGCTTTACTTTCTATCATGTAAACTCTCTCCTTCTAAATACCCAATGTAGATTTATTCCAAAATAATATTACCAAACTTATTCATTGACAATTTCTTTCTCTTTTTGTAATACAGGTAACGGTTTTTTCTTCTTTTTTGACATTACCTCTTTATCAGAAATACGTAAAGAAAATAGTAATGCTACGAGTAAAAATATTGCTGATCCAATTAATGCTGCTTGATATGGCAATAAATCTGAATGAGTATTATGTTGTACACTGCTATTTCCAAAACCGGCTAGTATACTAGCTAAAACAGCAACTCCTATCGCTGAACCTAATCGATTTTGCACATTAAATATAGTAGTTGCTCTCCCCATAGAAGGCGGCGTTATATTGTTAAATGCAGAAAATTGAACTGCTCCAACTGATTGGCCTAAGAAAATACCTATGCCAAACAATAATACCCGTATTTGCCAAGGGTTCGTATCGTGATTTACAAAACTTAATAAAATAAAGATAATCGCCGTACAAATTAACCCTATAGAAATTACCTTACGAGCTCCTAATTTCTTATATGACCATGGTACGATCTGTGACGATATCATTAATCCAATGGCCTCTGGGAATGTAGTAAGGCCTGATTCCAGTGCGGATACCCCTATTACATTTTGATACATAAGCGGAAAAACAAATAACATTCCTAGTAAACCAGCTGAAGAAAACAATGAAATAAGACTCATTTTTCTAAAGACTGGTTCTTTGAATAAGCGTAAATCTAGCATCGGTTGCTTTACTTTAAGTTCTACAATGATAAACAGTGTAATAAATACAATCCCAGCTATTCCAGTACTTATAACCTCTGTAGAAATCCAGCCTCTTGATGGTCCTTGACTGAGCGCATAGATTAGCATCGCAAACCCTGGTGCTGAAAAAACAAAACCGAGGTAATCAAAGCGACCAGCTGATTTTTCAATATGCTCTTTTAAAAATAGAAGACCGAATAGTAACACCATAATTCCAAATGGTAAATTAATATAAAATGCCCAGCGCCAAGACATTTGATCTACAAAAAAGCCACCAATAATTGGTCCTACTGCCGGTGCGACAGCAATTGGCAACACAATAAACCGAGAAATTCTCGGCCTTTCCTCTGGTGAAAATGTTCGGAATAACATCGCCATCCCAACTGGTGTTAGAAGCCCCCCACCAGCACCTTGAATAATACGAAAAATATTCAATGAAGTAATATCGTTCGCTATCCCACATAACGCAGATGCGGTTGTAAATACGAAAAGAGCAGTTAGAAATACTCTTTTCGTACCGAATCGATCTCCTAGCCAACCAGAAATCGGAAGGAAAACAGCTAAGCTAACTAAATATCCAACATTAACTGTCCCCATAGCAGATGGTGGCACTTGCAGTTCCTTACTTATCGTTTGTAGTGCTACATTTACAATCGTTGCATCCATAGCAGCCATAAACATCGCTGTTATATATACGATACTTACCACTACTTTTGGATTTATTTTTTCTTTCATTATCGTTTTCCTACTATTATTTTTTCGTCAGCTTGATTATTTTTTGGATTCAAATCTTTCCAGTTATTCTCAACATATTGTAAGCAATCGTGCCTGCTAGCTTCTTCATGTACGACATTCCACCCAATAGGTACATCAAGAAAGACAGGCCAGAGAGAATACTGGCCCTCCTCATTTATTAATACTTTATATGTGTAATTATCATTTTCAAATGGATTCGTCATACTCTCCCTACCCCTTTCTTATTCTGCAAATATTTCGCTAATACTTGTCCAATTTCCGTAAGTGGCCCTGGTTGACATAAATCTTTATGTCTACAATCAATATCATGTTGCACAATTTGTCCGTCTAAATAATTTAACCACGTATTTGGAGAGATAGGATCAAACCAGTTCGGTATTACAGTAGATCTAAAGAATAAAATATCTCCGTTATAAACTTTCGGTACGTATCTCCCTAACAATCCTACCGAATTTACATATGTTTCTTTCAAATTTAAAATGGTCTCTTCTTCAAGACTTGCTAATGCACTTCCATCTTTACGAAGTATTTCAATCGCACTTTCCATCGTAAGTGGTTTGCCATCCATGTTGTCTGGATCATATCCACCTAGAGCCAGTAGTGCGATTAACGCTTCTTCTTCAGTAGGCGCTTCCGTATTCGGTAGGAAGTGACCAGGATAAGAATCTAGCATAACGAGTAATTCTACTTCTTCCCCTTCATTTTGTAGTTGCGCTGCCATTGCATGCACAACATTTCCTCCGAGCGACCAACCGAGTAAACGATATGGTCCGTGAGGCTGTACTTCACGAACGTGTTTTAAATAATCCGCTGCCATTTCCTCTAAACTTCTTGGAAGTTCTTCATTTTTAGCGATACCACGTGCTTGCACGCCGTAGATTGGATAATCTGTTCCTAAAGATTTCATAAGTCCTGCATAGCACCAACTTAATCCACCTGCTGGGTGTACACAAAATAGTGGCAATTGGTTTCCGCTTGCTCGTAACGGAAGCAACACATCGAGTGCACTTTGTCCATTTCCCACTTCAAGTCTTTCAGCAAGGCCTGCAACAGTAGGTGCTGCAAATAAAGTTCCGATATTTAATTCGATCCCAAGCGCTTCTTTAATACGGCTCATAAGCTGCACTGCAAGGAGTGAATGACCACCTAAATCAAAGAATCCGTCATCAATTCCAATTTGAGGTACACTTAGCACTTCTGTAAACAAGTCACATAACAGTTCTTCTTGCGGTGTTCTTGGTCCACGACTAGAAGATGATGCGATAAATTCTGGAACTGGCAATGCCTTTCTATCTAATTTACCGTTTGGAGTTAAAGGCAACTCATTTACTACTACAAAAGCATATGGAACCATATAATCTGGTAGACTACCACTAGCAAACAGACGCATTTCATTCGTATCAATCGCTTCATTATTTGATGCGACGATATAAGAAACTAATCGTTTATCCCCTGGTTGATCTTCCCGCACAATAACTGCTACTTGCTCAACTGTAGGGTGTTTCATTATGACCGCTTCTATTTCTCCTAATTCAATTCGGAATCCGCGAATTTTTATTTGATGATCTGCACGTCCTATATAATCGAGCGTCCCATCATGACGCCAACGAGCTAAGTCTCCAGTACGATACATTCTTGTACCTGGCTTGCCAAATGGATCTGCAATAAAACGTTCTGCAGTTAAACCTGCCCTTCCTAAATATCCACGAGCAAGCCCTGCACCTGCAACATACATTTCTCCCACTACTCCAGGTGGCACTGGTTGTAAATAATGATCTAATACGTATACTTTAAGGTCAGGTATACTGCACCCAATTAAACTGTTTGCTCGTAAAGAAACGATTGTTTCGTCTAACTCAATATAACTAACATGTACTGTCGTCTCAGTAATACCGTACATATTAATAAGCTTCGGTGCGTCATGAGGATGTCGACTATACCAATCTTCTAATCGACTTAGCTCAAGTGCCTCACCTCCAAAAACAACATATCGTAAAGATAATTTTTGCCCAATCTCTTCATTTTCACGATCTGCTTGCATCAATTGATAGAACGCTGATGGAGTTTGGTTTAAAACAGTTACCTTTTCTTTAACAAGAAGTTGTAAAAATTCTTTCGGCGAGCGACTTACAGTATGTGGAACTACAACTAAACGCCCTCCGTATAATAAAGGTCCCCAAATTTCCCAAACCGAGAAATCAAAAGCATATGAATGGAACATCGTCCACACATCGTTTCCATCAAACTGGAACCAATGATCAGTTGCTCCTAAAAGTCTTACTACATTTTGATGAGGTATCATAACACCTTTCGGTCTACCTGTTGAACCTGATGTATAAATAACGTAAGCAATATGTGATGGAGTTAATGGCTTCACGCGCTCCATTTCATCAATATTGTCTTCACTATGTTTCTCAATTTCTTCTATTACTTTTACATTATCAACTAAAACTTTTAGTGCCTCATTACATTCAATTTCCACTTCTGAATTCGTTAAAACACATGATGGTTTCGCATCGTGTAGCATAAATGAAATACGGTCTGCTGGGTAATCTGGATCTAACGGAAGGTATCCAGCACCAGCTTTAAGAACAGCTAATAAACTTACAACCATGTTTAATGATCTTGGCATCGCTAAAGCAACGAGTTGATCAGGACCAATTCCTTTTGCTATTAGGAATCGAGCTATTTTATTTGCTTTTCTATTTAACTCTTCATAAGTTAATTTCTTATTTTCAAAGACGACAGCAATAGCATTTGGATTTATATGAACTTGCTTTTCAAATAATTGTAATAATGTCATTTCTGGTACAATTTGAAAACCACCATTCCACTTTTCTAACACTGCATTTTTCTCTGCTAAAGTTAATATTTCTAATTTGCCAATTGATTGATTCGGATTTATCGCCGCATCATCTAATAACAAAATGAATCGTTCTATTAGTTTTTGAACCGTTTCACGTTTATATAAATCGGTACTAAACTCTAGTAATCCATGTAAACCGTTCGGAGTACCATCAACCCCGTTACTCTCACTAATTTCAAATGTTAAATCAAACTTCGCAGAGCCAACACTTTGAATTTCAAGGCTCGCTTCTATATCCGGGACATCAAAGATTGCTTCTGGCGTATTTTGGAAAGCTAACATAACTTGAAATAGCGGATGACTATTTCGAGTACGCACCGGGTTTAACACTTCAACGAGTCGTTCAAATGGAACATCTTGATTTTCATAAGCTGCAAGATTTGCCTGCTTCACTCTATTTAATAATTCTTTAAAACTTGGATCTCCTGAAGTATTTGTACGTAACACTAACGTATTTACAAATAAACCGACTATGTCAGAGAGTGCATCATCGTTTCTTCCAGCAATCGGACTACCGATTGGTATATCAGTACCTGCACCTAATCTTGTAAATAGCGCACTTAGTCCTGCTTGCAATACCATAAACAAACTAACTCCGTTTTTCCGTGCGAGCTCTACTAACCTACTATGCATACCTGCATCTATATGAAAATGAATGGTTTCTCCTCTGTAACTCGTTTCCATTGGACGCTGATAATCTGTAGGTAACTCCAATTGATCTGGTAATCCCTTTAACTCTTTCTTCCAAAAATCTAATTGTGTTGAAATGAGACTTTCTTGTGTAGTTTCATCCCCTAACAATTGTTGTTGCCAAAGTGCATAATCTGCGTATTGAACCGGAAGTGTCTCTAGCTGTACTTTGTTACCTTGACATCGCGCTTTATACGCCGCTGTAAAATCTCTCGTTAACGGTTGTAATGACCAGCCATCCCCTACAATATGGTGTAATAGAATTAATATTACATGTTCGTTTTCACTCACTGTAAAAAGTTGCAAACGAACTGCTGGTTCAACATCGAGGTTAAAGCTATATCTTACCGCTTCCGCAAGTGCACTTTCTAATTCACCTTTACATGTTTTTGTTTTAATCATTTCTAGATTTAAATTTTCCATATGTAAAATTTCCTGGTAGGAACTACCTAATACGTTAGGGAAAATTGTTCTAAGTGTTTCATGTTTCTCGACTACATCATTAAAGGCACCTTGCAATGCTTCCTCGTTCAACTTTCCAGACAAACGTATAACTAACGGAATATTATAAGTAGGGCTTGGACCTTCTAAACAATTCAAGAACCATAATCTACGTTGTGCAAATGAAAGTGGAACTTCATTTGGTCTTCTTACTTTCTTAATCGCTGGTCTTGCAGTTTTCGCTTGATCCAATTGTTTCGCTAATTCAGCAACAGTTGGCGATTCAAATAGTTTTCCAATTCCTAATTCGACACTTAACATTTCACGAATTCTTGCCATTAAACGCGATGCAAGAAGCGAATGTCCACCCATTTCAAAGAAATTATCATCAATGCTAATGCGAGAAACACTAAGTACTTCTGCAAATAAATGACATAATATTTCTTCTTTCGGATTTCTAGCAACCCTCTCATTGTTCATTCCATTAAAATCAGGAGCAGGTAATTTCTTTCTGTCAACCTTACCATTTGGCGTTAATGGTAATTCTTCTAGCAATACAAATGCTGATGGCACCATATAATTCGCTAAACTTTCTGAAACATAAGAACGAATTTCTGCAAGGTTAATCATTTCCTTATCTTTGGCAACAATATACGCAATGATTCGTTTATCATTGGGACGATCTTCTCGTACCATAACCACTGCTTCCTTAACATTTTCATGTCGTTGTATTACCATTTCGATTTCAGCTAATTCAATTCGGAAACCACGAATTTTAATTTGATGATCTGCGCGGTTCATGTACTCTAAAACACCATCACTGCGCCATTTTACTAGATCACCTGTACGGTACATGCGCTGCCCTGGTTTTCCATAAGGATTTGCAACAAACCGTTCAGCTGTTAACTCTGGTTTTCCTAAATATCCGCTTGCAAGTCCTTCCCCTGCAATATATAATTCACCAATAACTCCAGTTGGAACTGGTTGTAACCCTGCATCCAATACATACACTTCTGTATTGCAAATTGGCTTTCCGATAGGAGGTATCCCCTTTTCACTTTCATCAATGTTCATGAAGGTAGACCAAATCGTCGTTTCAGTTGGTCCATATAAATTAGTTATTGAGCAGCCTAATTCTCTTAATTTATTTGCTAAATGCCCTGGAAGAGCTTCACCACCAACAAGTATATTTAGCCCTTGTAACTTCTCTGGATAATCAGTTACTAACGCCTGCCAAAGCGTCGGTGTAGCCTGCATAATGGTCACTCTTTCTTCATGTAAAAGTGTCGTTAATGCAGAAGGCTCTTGTATGTCTTCCTTTTGCGCAATTGTTAAACTCGCACCACTAATAAGAGGTAAATAAATTTCTAGAGCAGAAATATCAAACGCAAATGTTGTAACTGCTAATAAATGATCATGTTCATGTAACGAAAACTTTTGTTGCATAGCCATTAAAAAGTTACTTAAACCTCTCATAGGAACAATTACACCTTTTGGGTTTCCTGTTGAGCCTGAAGTATATATTGTATAGGCTGAGTTTAAAAGTGATACATCATTCTTACATGCTATATTCATACGAGAAGATGTATGTAATGCTAGTTTCGTTTCTTCATCATCTAATACAATTTTTTTTATATCATTTTTTATAACTAACTTAGATGAAACAGATGAATGTGTTATGATACAAACTGGTTTTGCATCATTTACTATATAATTTATTCGCTCAGCTGGATATTCTGGATCTATTGGTAAATACGCTGCACCAGCCTTTAAAACTGCTAGCATACTAACCACTATTTCCGTTGATCTTGGAAATACTAAAGCTACAAGCTGATTTGGTCGTATTCCTTCTTCTACTAAATAATGTGCTAGTTCATTCGCTCGTTCATTTAGCTCTTTATACGTAAAGTTTACACCGTCACAAGTAATCGCTAGTTTATTTGGAGTTTTTTGCACTTGTTTTTCAAATGATATAGGTAGACTGATTAACTCATCGTCTTCCTTCGTTTCATTCCATTCCAATAAAACTTTATGATTTTCTTCAGGAAGAGTAATATTTATCTTTCCAATCGACTCGTCTTTTTGATAAGCATTTATCATTAATTCTAATAATTGCATAAATCTTTCTTTATGCAATGCTAGCTCCGCACCATTATATACTTCCGGATTCGCATCAAAATGAATCATTAGCTCATTTTGATCAAAACGTTTATATACATTTATCGATAAATCATCCACAGGTCCTGCTGATAAGTTATGCGTAATACCACGATTCCCACCAAAGTTAAGCCCGTAATCAAAAGGCATAACATTCACTAACGGTCCAAATAATCTTTGATTTTCACCTAATAACTTTAAGTCTCTTCTTAATTCCTCATGACGGTATTTATGATGGCGACGTACATCTTGGATTTCTTTAGAAACTTGCTGTAATAATTCTACGAGAGTTATATTTGGAGTTACAGTAAGACGAAGTGGTACTAAATTCATTACCATACTAGGTGTATGAATAGATGCAGAACCTAGACGCCCCATCATCGGTAAACCTAAAACAATATCATTTTCACCTGTTAATTTATGCATATAAATACTTGTTACAGCGACAATGAATTCCGGCCAACTTGTTAACGAAATATTGATATCTTCTAGTAAAGTTTTTGTACTAGAACTAGATAAACAAGCTGTTTCGCGTAAAAATCCATTTGATGTTCTCGGTGCTCGTTCTGCCAAACTTACAACTTCTGGTTCATCCGCAAATTTTTCTAACCAAAAAGCACGATCTTCCTGAAATTGTTTAGACTCACGATACTCCATATCTTCTTGCACAACTTTTGCAAGAGAGCCAAATGTCTTTTCATTCTTGTTTGTTTCTTCTATAAGTGATGTATACTCATTCGCTACCTTTTGGCTAAGAAGTGAAAATCCATAGCCATCCATCACAATGTGATGGATGCGCTGATACCAAAAGAAACGATTATTTTCAACTTGAATAAGCGCTTCAATAAATAAAGTATCTTTTTTCAAATCGACTGGCATAGATAAATCATTTTTCATCCATGCTTTAGCAGCCTCTTCAGGATTTTCTTCTTTACGAACGTCAATAAAATGCATATGAAACTGTGATTCTTCAATAACTTGCCATGGGCCAATTTCATCTTCTTCGAAACGAACATGAAGTGCCTCAGCTTCCATTACAACTTTACGTACTGCTAATTCGAAAATTTCTTGATTCATATTTCCGTTTATTTCTACATATTCCCCAGTATTATAAATCGGATTAAGTGGATCTAA
Organism: Bacillus cereus group sp. BfR-BA-01408; assembly: GCF_022663305.1. Taxonomy (NCBI): domain Bacteria; kingdom Bacillati; phylum Bacillota; class Bacilli; order Caryophanales; family Bacillaceae; genus Bacillus; species Bacillus cereus group sp. BfR-BA-01408. Next base: position 19,516 of record NZ_JAKUFF010000032.1, read on the forward strand.
TTGTTGCGCAAACCACATGCCAGACTGCGCAGATGATAACGAATGACGAATCTTTTGACTGTTAGGCATTCTTTACTACCCCTTTATTATGTAGTCTATTTGTTACAGCACCTGTGCTGTTTGTGAAGATAGTAAACTGTACCAACCCGCAACAGTTGGACGTTCTGCTAAATCTGCAAAAGTGATTTCTTTCCCTTCACGACGCCACTTCTCTACTAAACTCATAATTCTGACCGAATCAAGCCCTCTATTTAATAAGTCCTCATCAATATCAATACTCTCTACTGGCTCACGAAGTAGTTGTGCAACTAATTCATGCACTTCCTGTATAGTGATCCCTTCACTCTCATCACCTTTGACACTTTGTAAATCGTTTAACAGTAGGCTTGTTGATGTCGTTACTGCACATCTATTAGATGCATACTCCAATGCTTGTTTATGATGCTCTAGTGAAAAATCAGCAACTGCATCTGCTACAAAGAACGGCTGAATACCATCCATAAATGCTTCACAAGCTGTTAAAAGGCAGCCAATATGCGCATAAATACCGCAAATAATGAGTTGATCTCTTCCTTGTTCATGTAAAATTTCTAATAGATTTGTCTTTTTAAATGCACTATATCTCCATTTTGTTAGGAATATATCATCCTCATCAGGAGTAAGTTCATCAACAATTTTCTTTTTATCTGGTCCAGCAGGAATACCGTCACCCCAAAAGTCTTGTAATAAACCTCGTTGTTCTAACGTTTGCCCACCAGGTTGCGCTGTATAAACAACTGGTATACCAAGTTCCTTACATTTTTCTCTTATCATTTTAATATTTGAAATAAGTTCTACTTTCGGTGATTCTTTATCGCTATATGCATCAAGAAAATATTCTTGCATGTCATGAATTAAAAGTACTGCACGTTTCGGATCTGGTGTCCAATTCACTTTATTTTTTGGTAGTTCTGATTCAATTGGCATTTTATATACTGAAATAGATGGGATAGCCATCTAATCACTTCCTTCCTGTTTTTATTATTGTTTTACTGTAATAAGTTTTTCAGCAATGACTTTACGTAATTCTTTTTTGCTTATCTTTCCAACGCCTGTTTGCGGGAATGATTCAATAAATTCAATTCGATCTGGAATCTTATAAGCTGCTATACCGCGTTCTCTTAAAAACATTTTTAATTCACTTAATGCCGGAGCTTGTCCGCGAGCTATAACAAATGCACAAGTACGTTCTCCTAAATAATCGTCAGGCATAGATACAATCGCTACATCATGTACTGCATCATGTGCTAATAGATGATTTTCAACTTCTTCCGCGGCAACTTTCTCACCGCCACGATTAATTTGATCTTTATCTCTTCCTTCTACAATGATGTAACCTTGTTCATTTACTTTCACAAGATCTCCTGTGCGATAAAATCCATCCTTTGTAAACGATCGTGCATTATGCTCTTCTGCTTTATAATAACCACGAATTGTATATGGCCCTCTTGTTAATAAACTACCTACTTCGCCAGGTTTTACATCGTTGTCATTTTCATCAACAACTCGTACTTCATCGAGTGCAGACATTGGTCTACCTTGTGTATGAATAATAATTTCTTCAGGATCATCTAATCTTGTATAGTTCACTAATCCTTCCGCCATACCGAATACTTGCTGTAATGTACATCCAAATGTAGGGCGTATACGTTTTGCAACTTCAGCACTAAATTTCGCGCCACCTACTTGAATCACCTCTAGACTCGATAAATCGTTATTACGTGAAGATGCAGCATCAAGCCATATCATTGCTAATGGCGGTACGAGAGCAGTAATCGTAACTTTTTCTTTTTCAATAAGTGCAAACGCCTCATCTGGACTACCTCCAGTTGCCAGCACTACTTTTCCACCCGCATAGAAAGTTCCAAATGTTCCAGGAGAGCTCATCGGGTAATTATGTGCTACTGGAAGAACGGCCATATAGACACTCTTTGCACTTAAATTACAAATTTCAGCGCTAACACGTAAACTATAAATATAATCATCATGCGTTCGAGGAATTAATTTAGAAAGTCCTGTTGTCCCCCCTGATAATTGGAGAAACGCAATATCACTTGGCTGAACTTCTGGTAATGGAACGGGATCTATATATAAATCACTTATGTTCACAAATTCTTCTTCTTCTCCCACTACAATTACATGTTGTAAAGTTGGCACTTTCTCTTTCACTTCTCTTGCTAGTTTTCGATAATCAAAACCGAGAGTTTTATCTGAAATAACGTAAGCACTCGCCTCACCAAACTCACAAAAATAACTAATTTCACTGCTTCGATGTGAAGGTAATGCAAAAACAGGAAGTGCCCCAATTCGAAATAACGCAAAACATACTTCGAAAAACTCAATAACGTTAGGTAGCTGGATTACAACTCGATCCTCTTGCTTTATTCCTAAATTCAGTAGCCCTGAAGCTAATCGATCTACTTTTTTATCAAGCTCACTATACGTAATATGCGTATTACCACTTACAACTGCAATTTGATCGCCATATTTTTCAGCTCGCTCTCTTAACATCACGCCAAATGTTTCCCCAAGCCAACACCCTTCCTCTCGATAACGATCAGCAAATTCTTTTGGCCATTTTGTATAACCTGTTAGCATTCTTTCTGCCCCCTACTTTTCATTAAGTGAACTATCATTTAATCCTAAAGCTTTCAACATTGTTTGGAACTTAGCTGATGTTTCTGCTAATTCATCTTCTGGTTTTGACTCAGCAACAACGCCCGCTCCTGCATATAAACGGAGTGTATTTTCTTGTACTTCAGCACAACGAATTGTAACAATCCATTCACCGTCTCCATTTAAATCACTCCACCCTAGCATTCCTGTAAAGAATTCACGGTCAAATGGCTCAATTTTTTGAATCGCCTCTCTCGATTCTTCCATCGGTGTGCCGCAAACTGCTGGCGTCGGATGAAGAGCAATTGCTAATTCCAAAGAAGTAGTATTCGGATCCTTTAATTCACCTTTCACTTCAGTAGATAAATGCCACATCGCTTCACTATGAATAACGGATGGCTTTTCCGGAACATGTAATGTATGACAGTACGGACGAAGCGCTGCAGCAACTGCTTCTACTACTACCGCATGTTCATGTAAATCTTTTGGAGAAGAAAGTAATTCCTCTGCTCTTCTCTTATCTTCAACTGAATCCTCACTACGTGGCCTTGAACCAGCTAACGGATTAGAAATAACTTGCATACCATTACGTGAGACGAGTAATTCAGGGCTCGCTCCAATTAACGTCTTACTATTCTCATTTTCATCTTTCGATAAATTCACAGCAAATGTATATCCGTGCTTATTATGCGCTGCTAATTCTCGAAGAAGTTTTTGCTTATCAATCTTTTCGGAAGAATTAACATCTAACGATCTGGATAGAACGATTTTCTTTAAATCCCCGCCCTTTATTTTTGCAATTCCTTGCTTCACACCATTCATATACACTTCAGGCGCTGGTACAGGCGTCATTTCGAATGTTAAGTTCTCATTTATTTCAAACTGATTTGTTGTATCCAATTGTAATCGCTCAGAAGTCCTACTATATTCTGGTACGATAAGTTGGACTTCTTTTCTACGATCAAATGGCAAAGCACCGACAACGATAGGATTCGGATTTCCGGCTTGTTTTGCATTACATAATACTGCTTGTACAAGCTCTGGGAAACTTTCAATTTCATGATGCTTTACTGTAGTAAACTCTCCTTCTGCTAATATCGTTCGAGTTGGTGAAGCGAAAAAGAATGAAGATTCAGTCTTATAATCTTCTAGTAATTTTTCTGACAGTTCCTTTACAGCCGTAAATTCCTTCATTGTATAGTAACCCCCTGAATTTTTTATTAAACGCCTAATGTAGCTCCGCCATCAACACATAAATTATGCATTGTAATATGACTAGCTTTATCTGAAGCTAAAAACAATACTGCTTCAGCAATTTCTGAAGGCTGTGCAATTTTTTGTAACGGTATACCAAGTCTATATGTACTTTGAGAACCAGCAATTATATTTTTTTCTCCATTCTCATCAGCCCATAGTAGCCTTTGCATTTCAGTTTCAGTAGAACCTGGAGAAACTACGTTACAGCGAATGTTGTACGCTGCAAGTTCTAATCCTAAACATTTCATAAACATCGTCGTAGCAGCTTTTGATGCAGCATATGCAGCCATCTCCATTCTCGGCGTATTTGCTGCATTTGAACCAACTGTAACAATTGCCCCTGACTTTCTTTGCATCATATGTTTACTTACTGCTCGGGACATATAGAAAACTCCTGTAGAATTTACAGAAAACGTTTTATTCCAATCTTCATCACTTAACGAGTGAATCGCTCCCATACGTAAAACCCCTGCAACATTTACTAATATATCTATTGGCGCTATTTCATTTTCAATATCATTTACCATCTGTTCAACTGCAGTACTATCACTCACATCTAAGCAAAACGTTTTCAAATGTATTTCATTTAAGAGTTCGTTTAATCCCTCTTCATTTTGATCAACCGCAATAACTGTAGCTCCTCTTTCTAAAAACAGTTTGGCAACAACACTACCTATACCTTGAGCTGCACCTGTTACTAAAACAGTTTTCCCATCAAATTCCCCTAAGTTCATTTCCTCTATCCTTTCATTTAAAAATCAATCTAATTAAACAAAAAATGATAATGATTATCATTATCGATGCAAAAAATAATACACTTACTAAACTAATTGGTCAAGTGTACTTTTCATTAAAATATTATTCATTGATAATGTTTTTCATTTAACGTTCTTACACCGAAATGATAATCTTTCTCAATAAACTTGTCAACCTATTTTTATTTTTCAGACAAAAAACTTTAGTGCTTTTCAATACAATTACATCTAAAAGTATTAATAAATACTTACATTAATACTTTAATTCTTACTCCTCTTTGTAAAAATTGAAGATGATAAACTGGAGATCCCTTCAGTTACAAAGCCTTAACAAAAAATCGAGCATTTATTTTCTCAATATTTTTCTGAAAATATATCTTGCAAACATCAATGCATATTTTCTTTATTATTTAAGATTTAATACATATTTCGAATATGATGTATTGATTTATTATATTCCAATATAATCCAAATGGACATTTCACTCACTTTTATATCAAAAAAAATAAAAAATAATTTAACCTTGTTAAAATAACTCAAAAAAAGCACCCTATTTAACAGGATGCTTTTTCGTAACTATAGTGTTATAGAAGATTTATATACTTATGCTACACTGCGATACTCTTCTTCTTGTTCTTTTTTCTGTTTAGGTGCTTGAATTAAAATTGCGATAATGAATGACACGACACATAATACACCGATCACCATAAAGGTTGGTTTGAATCCACCTAGAAGTGCACCGATAAAGGAACCTGCAAGCGCTCCAAATCCAAATCCTTGATACACAATTCCGTAATTCTTACTATGGTTTTTCATACCGAAGAAATCACCAACAATAGCTGGGAAAATCGTGATATTTCCACCAAAGCAAAACGCTACACTTGCTACACATACGAAGTAGATACCGTAATTCAAATCTACGAAACTTAGAACTAATACCGAACTCGCCATAACCACAAAAGTACCCGTAACGATTTTTAAGCGGCCGATTTTATCTGATAACGGTCCTAGAATAATACGACCTAATGTGTTAAATATTGCAACCATAGCCACCGCATTAGCTGCTGTCGCTGCGCTAAGCCCTACAAGTTGAACACCAATGTCTTTTACCATACCAATTAAGTATAAGCCACTCATACATGATGTAAATAACATGATGAATAATAAGTATACTTGTTTTGTGCCTAACATTTCTTTCATTGTATATTCATGAGTGTTTGTTTCCTGAACTGCACCTTGATCAGCAGCTTGATGGATTAAACAAGCTCCAAGGACAATCATAGCTGTAACAATTAAACCCCAATATATAAACGCTTGCGATACACCAACTGAATCGATTAACTTTGCATTTATATATTTGAAAATTAAGCTACCTGTACCATATGCAGCTACAGATATACCAGAGATTAAACCTTTACGTTCAGGGAACCACTTAATTAAATTAGATAGTGAAGTAATATAAGCTGTACCATCTGCGTAACCTACAACAACTCCTGCTAGTACATAAAGCAATATTAACGAAGAAGCTTGTGAACTAAGTACTAATCCTAGTCCTAATGCTAGTCCAGCTATCATAATAAGTTTACGAAGTCCCCATTTTTCTTGTAATTTACTTGCAAATAAAGTTGAAAATGCTAAGGAAAGACTAGTAATTGAGAAAGTTATCGCAACCGCGTTAAGACTCCAACCGTATTTACTAACTAAAGGCTGATTGAATAAACTCCATGTATATATCGTTCCAAGTCCCATTTGAACTATGACTGTACCAAGGACAACAAGCCATGGATTAACAGCTGATTTTTTCATACCTTTCCGCCTCCTCTTTCTATTTCAATGCTTTTCGCTAAGTCTTGTTTTTTTATATTCATTTTGGTCACCTCTTTTGATTTAACACCTTCATTGTATAAGATGTTTTCAGTTATGTAAGCACTTACAAGACAGAGCGTCAAAAACATGGAATCAGTTACAGAAAACGAAGGATGAAATACAAAAAACTACTTATTAAATACGTAACAGTTATTTAAATTGGTTTGTATAAGTTTGATTCACATTTGTTTTTGAACCCTTTCTAAAAAATGAAACAATAAAACCGTCTCTTTAATGTTCATTAAAGAGACGGTTTTATTAGGTCAATTCATAATCCTGACTTTCTTTATACGTTTATCATTGTTTCTTCAAATGTAACAATCGGCTCTACAAATTCCATCATAATGAAAGCATTTTTAATACGTTTTGTTAAAACTTCTTTTCATTCTGCACACATAGACAACAAATATTTTTTTGATAAATAAAACTAAATATTCACTAATATACTTATACGTGGTTTAATATATATAATAAAAAATATTTCTGTCTTTAATGAGGAGGTACTATGAAAGCAAACGTAGGGGATACTATACTTTTTCAACGAAACAATTTAAAGATTACAGGATCTGTACTAAAACTTTATACTGAATCGGTCTTAGTTGAAATTACAAATGTAAGCGGTGGTACTTTTGAATTTGAACGAACAATTGTAAATCATAAAAACTATAAAATATTAAATACGAATACATAAAGTGAAACTTTAATCAGTGGGGGTTTTGTTCATCCCCCACTGATTATTAGTTGAACCAATCGGACGTTTACGGACAGCCCGACTCCCATCTAACTTCTTTGCTCCAACTGAATTTTGAGATGGGAGTTTTACTGTCCGTTAACGCGGGATAAAACAACACAAAATAGCCCCTGCTCATCAGCAGCGGCTATTTTATATGAAAATACTTCATTAGTTTATATATCCTAAAACACTTACAATCTTACTCGCTTTTAAATTATTAATATGATAATAAATTTCTAAACCTCTTCTCTCAGCTCGTAACACTTTACCTTTCATTTTTGATAAATGTTGCGAAACAGTCGATTGTGGAATATTTAGTAATTCTGTTAGTTGTGTTACGTTACAAGTTTTTCTCGTACTTAATTCATTTACAATTTGTAATCGGATTGGGTGCGCCATAATTTTTAAAATATCTACATCTTCTTCTGAAACTAAACTTTTTCTCATTTCACTCGTATATGTTGTCATAAGACATTCCCCTTTTATATGAATTCCTTTTATTTAGATCTATTTCCAAAATATTTAAAACTCCGATGTGAAACCTTTATATAAAAATAATAGAATTTTAAATTTTTAAAAACAGAACGAAATACAATTCACTTTATTTATTTGGTACATATACATAATACAATGTTAATATGTGCTCTATGTGAAGTTCGCATAAATTTGTAATGAAGATTTTTCAAACAATTCACATGTAACTATTCACTTCCTCCTAACACTATCCAGTGATTTTAACATATTTTAGGCATTTGTATATACTATCTACAAAATAAATGTTGTTAAGGGGGATTTCAAATGCCAACAATGCTACAAGAAGAAGTTGAAGAAGCGCGCGAAACATATGTCAGTCGTATCATTTTGGTCGGTGGATCGGCTTTATTTTTAGTAGGTGGTGTTATATCGGCAATTTCGGCTTTTAAAACTTATAACCGTTTGGAAAATACGCCGCCGTCTACAGATAACTCATAGATGAATTATCTAATTTTGAATAACAAATAAATGCCTCCTCAATACAGAGGAGGCATTTATTTTATCAAAAGTTCTATACTAAAGAATCACAAATAATATGAATTACAATTGAACTTACTTCACCACAAACCTTGTCTGACTACATCCATCCTTCTGCTTCGTTACTTCTAATACAGCTGGCATTGCGTTTTTCAGCTCTTGAACGTGTGAGATTACACCAATGAATCGGCCTGATTTTTGTAAGTCAATTAAGGCGTCAACCGCTTTTGTTAATGACTCCTCATCTAATGAACCGAATCCTTCGTCGATAAACATCGTTTCGATTGAAATACCGCCTTCATACGCTTGAATCACGTCTGCCATGCCGAGCGCTAAGCAAAGTGAGGCATTGAACTTCTCGCCGCCAGATAATGTTTTTACATCGCGTGTTTGGCCAGTATATGCGTCGTATACATCTAACCCTAATCCACTTTGACGATTTCTCTTTTCAACTCGTTCACTTCGTTTTAAATAAAATTGTCCATTTGATAATTTACGTAATCGTTCGTTTGCAATTTGAACAATTTGTTCTAAATACTCAATTAAGATGTAACGTTCAAATGATATACGGCTTTCGTTATCACCTTTCATTACTTCATATAAGTCAACAAGTTCTTGGAAAGCTTTTTCTTCCTCATGAATTTGCTCATCGATACGTCTAATATTTTCATGTAAATCAGAAATATATGTTACCGCATTTTGCGCACGTTGACGTTTTTCTTTAATGATATCAAGGTTAATTTCTAATTCTTTAATGTGTTCACCTAACGCCGTAATATCCATATACTCTTTATCTTTTAATTCAGCATGTAACTCTTCAATTTGTTTTGCAAGTACTTCAAGAGATGAATAATAGCTTTGAATTTCTTTTTGTAACATATCCATCTCGGCATCACTTAATTTCGCTTCTTTATACGTAATTTGATTTGTAAATCCACTCTGTTCAAGCTCTTTCATAAAGCGCGTGAAAGTCTCTTCTTTCTTCAATTTTGCACTTTCAAATTGATTAGAAGCACCTTCCTGTTCTGCTTGAATACGTATATTTTCATTTTGCCAATGTTGATACGCCTCCTGCACTTTCTTCCATTCGTCCTCCATTAATTTGAGCTCATGCATAGCTTGGTCAAACTGAACTTTCCAAGCTTGGACTGTTTGTAAGTTTTCAGGAATGTTTTTCTTATCATGTTCATATGACGTACGAAGCTGCATACAATCCATTTCTATACGGTGCTGTTCTGTTTCTACCTCATGTTTTTGTTTCTGAAGTGCATCTACTTTTTCTTCTATGCTTTTTATTTTCACAGCTGTTTGCTTACGCGTTTCTTCACTTGCTTTTAACGTATTCACTTCAGTTGCTAATTGTTTTCCTTTTTGAACAAGCGCACTATATGTTTCAACTAATTCTTCCGATTGGTAGCCTCGCTTCTTAACTTCTTCTATTATCTGTTCATATTGAAGATGATAGAAATTCCATTTCTCCTCTACTTGCACATGTAATTTTTCGGCAATATTCTTCTTGTCTCTTAAATCATTTAACTCTTTTTCATTAATGGCATCACTTTGCTCTGAAGCTTTTTTCGGATGGTTCGTGCTGCCACATACTGGACAAGATTCACCATCATGTAGATGAAGAGCCAATATACCAGCTTGTTCACTTAACCAGCGACGTTCCATATTCTCATATGCACGAACTGTCTCTTGCATCTTAGTAAATGCAGTTTCTTTTTCTTGCTCGAATTTTTGTTTTTCTTGCCATACATCATATGCTTGCTTTAAAACTTTTGCATCTTCTCGCATATTCGTTAGTTCTTCTACTTTATCTACATATCGTTCAAGCGCTCGCTCTAATTGCTGTAATTCACCAGACATTAGCTGTTTTTGATTTGTATGCTCTTCTAATTGTCGATCTAAGTTTTGCATACTTTCTTTTAATTTTCCTAGTTGAATTTCTGCATTTTGTAAATTCAACTGTTTCTCAGCTAATGATGCAATAATCGGTTGTAACTCTTCTAATCTTTGAACAAGTTTTTTTGCATTTTCTCTCTCAGGTTCTTTATTCTTTACTGCTTCATATTTCTCCTGAGCAAGTTCAAAATTATTCATTATATTTTCTTTTTTAGCGATAATTTGTTTTAACAAACTTTCAGCTTTCTGCTCATTTTCCATCGCTTCTTCGTGCCATTGTTCAAATGGTAATAAGCGCTTCGCTTGTTCCGCACGCTTAAAAGATATTTCTTTCATTTCAATTACTGAACGGTTTTCTTGTAAAGTATTATATTTCTCATTCTTTTGTTGTAAATCTATAAATTTCTCATTTACAGACTTCGCTGCATGAAAACGTGTTTCAGCATCCTTTAATTGCTTCGTTTGAACATCTTGTTCTACTTGTAATTGCTCAACCTCTGCCTTATACACAGCTGTTTCTTGTTCTAATGCTTCTACTACTTGATGTGTATTTACATGCTCTTGTTCCGCTAAAGTTTCTAATAATGCTCCATCTCGAATTGGTAATTTAAAAACATTACGGAAATATAGCTCTCGCTCTTTCTGTTTTTCTTGTAAGACGTCTTTCCATTGTTTTCGCTTTTGGTCAAGTAACTCACGCATTAACTTATAACGATCTGTTTTAAAAATACGACGCAAAATTTCTTCTTTGTTTTCTGTCTCAGATGTTAATAGTTTTCGGAATTCCCCTTGCGGTAACATAACAATTTGGCTGAATTGATGTTTACTTAAACCAATTAAATCTTCTACTTTTTTATTTACATCCGTCACATGGAAACGATCAACAGCCGGAATCTTCTCTTCATCAATTACTTCATATAATTCTACTGCATGTCCCGTAATCGTCTTGTTCCCTTGTTTTTTATGTCCCAGTTGTCGTTTTATTTCATAACGTTTCCCTTTTAACTGAAAGGTTAATTCTACGCTTGTATACACATTATCATCAGCAAATTGACTGCGGAGCATGCTCGTATCACTTCGTTCTTCTCCGCTTGCCTCGCCATATAAAACATAACAAATCGCATCAAAAATCGTTGTCTTTCCAGCGCCCGTGTTTCCAGAAATGGCGAAAATACGATGCTCTCCCAAATCGTCAAAATCAATTACTTCTTTCTGTTTATATGGGCCAAATGCCGTCATAATAAGCTGAATCGGTCTCATCCTCGTTCACCTTCCCGTTCTTGCACTGTTTGTAATACTTCTACAAATAGACGTTCTTTCTCTTCTGATAAATCTAAGCCTTTCATTTCTTTATAAAAAGCCTTTAATAATGATAAATCATCCATTTTATGTCTTGAAACAGTTACTTCATTTGACTCAGTGAACTCTCGTCTTTGAATGGCTCTTTCAACATGCATTGCATTTGGATAAACAGAGCGTATTTTTTCCATTGGCTGCAAGACAGGATTTTCATCTAATAATTTTACAAACACGTAATCTTCACTTACTGGATGTTGTAACAATTCATCTATTTTCGCTTCTACTGTTCGCATTTTACGGCGTGGATTAAGTAACCTTTTTTCAATTGTTGCTTCACCTTGCTCGTTCAGTTCCACAATATAATATCCTTTTTTATGTTTTTCTTCAGAAATAGAATAGGCAAGTGGCGAACCGGAATATCGAATTGTCTCATTACGTACGAAATGCGCTTGATGTAAATGTCCAAGCGCTGTGTAATGAAACTTATCAAAATAATGACTATTCACGTATTCAGCACCACCAATTGAAAGCGGTCGTTCAGCATCACTTGTATTCTCTTCCGCTTCTCCAGCAGAAGTTACAAATGCATGACCAACAAACACATGTCTAGCTTCTTTATCCATCGTTTCAGATAGCTCATTCATAAAAATACGCATCGCATCATCATGAGAACGTACGTCTTCGTTTTTCAATACATGTCTAACTATACTTGGATCCGCATAAGGAATGAGATGGAAGTGAACCTCCCCATATTCATCATTTAATATAATCGGCTCATATGGAAATTGAAATTGCCCCACAATAAATAATCCTTGTTTCTTCATTAAACTACTTCCAAAATGAATACGATCTGGACTATCATGGTTCCCAGCAACTGCAATAACTGGTGTTTGTAAATCAATCACTATTTTTTGCAGCACATCATTTAATAAGTCTACTGCTTCTGTAGGTGGAATTGCTCGGTCATATAAATCCCCTGCAATAATTACGGCATCTGGTTTTTCTTCTTCAACAGCTTGTACAAACTGATCTAGTACAATCTTTTGATCTTCAGTCATATACACGCCATGAACAAGCTTTCCTAAATGCCAATCGGCTGTATGAAATAACTTCATGGTTTCCTGCTCCTTTTAATTTACTGAATTTAGTGATACAAGTTGATAGTTTATTGTAGTTTTTCCGTTCTCCCATTCTAACTTTTGTATCATTGCACTACCGATTCTTTCTTCATTTGATTTATATAAAGGTAATATTTCTTGAACTGTAAATAAGTGATAACCATCCAATTTTAATTGAAATATGTTTTCTTCTATATGTAATCTTACTTCTTTTTCATTTGAAATAATTTTTGTGTGCATCTCAAATTTCATGATAGATACAACCCCTTTTTCTAATCTCTACACTATTAATAGTATATTGGCTATGCAAGATTGACAAGTAAATACACGGTAAAGTACATACTTTTCTATTGCGATATGTTTTTTTATTTTCACATATAATACGGTATGTGAAATTTTATTTTTTCCAAAAATAAAAATGTCTCATACGACATCTTTATTTTTGGATAAAGTCTTTCATTACATAATATAAAACTGTAATGAAAACAATCGCTACAAAAAATGAAAATACTGCAACAATGTACCCATCTTTATTTAATAAAATGCAAAAAGAAATAGATATGATAAAAATCGGAAATACAAGTCGTACTTTATCCTTCACTTCCTCTGTCGTATCTGTATGATGAAAATACTGCGTTATCCCTATCATTAAAGAAGACAAAATAATCACCGACAATAGTAAAGGTACTGGCATTCCGATTTCTCCTTTCTCTATTTCTAATGAAAAGCAATTTTTCTTTCATTATAATCACTTCAAATACTCTTTTCGAAGTGATTATGTACAATTTACACATATATAATAGCGTGTTTATCATGGTAACTTCAAATAATTACAATTACAGTAATGTTGTAATATTCATTTTCAACCTCCAAAATCCTGCAAATATAACTCGTCAAAATATGCAGTGAACAAATTAACATATACCGCCAACTTTAGACAAAATTTATAAAGGACATTTCAGTACGTATAAAGAATTAAGAATAAGAAGATATGTAAGGGAGGATGAATTATGACTGAACACGTTTTATTTTCTGTTAGCGAAAACGGCGTTGCATCAATTACTTTAAACCGCCCAAAAGCACTTAATTCTTTATCTTATGACATGTTGCAACCAATTGGGCAAAAACTGAAAGAGTGGGAAAATGATGAGCGAATTGCGCTTATCGTATTAAAAGGAGCTGGCACAAAAGGTTTTTGTGCAGGTGGCGATATTAAAACTCTTTATGAAGCACGTTCAAATGAAGCTGCATTGCAGCATGCGGAACGTTTCTTTGAAGAAGAGTATGAAATTGATACATATATTTATCAATATAAAAAACCGATTATCGCTTGTTTAGATGGAATTGTAATGGGTGGTGGTGTCGGTCTTACAAATGGTGCGAAATACCGAATTGTAACTGAGCGTACGAAATGGGCAATGCCAGAGATGAATATTGGCTTCTTCCCAGACGTCGGTGCTGCTTATTTCTTGAATAAAGCTCCAGGGTATGCTGGCCGCTATGTCGCTTTAACAGCATCTATTTTAAAAGCTTCTGACGTATTATTTATAAACGCTGCTGATTATTTTATGGCATCTGATTCATTACCAAATTTCCTTGCTGAACTGGAAAGTGTAAATTGGCATAAAGAAGATGATGTACATACTCATTTAAAAGAAGTCATTCGTACATTTGCAACTGCTCCAACATTAGAAAGCGAGCTTGCTCCTTCATTAGAAGAAATTAATTCACATTTTGCATTCGATACAATTGAAGAAATTATTCATTCATTAGAGAAAGATCAAAGTTCCTTTGCTTTAAAAGCGAAAGAAACGTTATTATCAAAATCTCCTATTTCACTAAAAGTAACATTAAAACAGTTTATTGATGGACAAGATAAGTCCGTTGAAGAATGTTTCGCTACTGACCTTGTACTTGCTAAAAACTTCATGAGACATGAAGATTTCTTTGAAGGAGTACGATCTGTTGTCGTTGATAAAGACCAAAATCCAAATTATAAATATAAGCAGTTAAGTGATGTTTCAGAAGAAGATGTAAACAGGTTCTTTAACTTACTTAATGCGTAAAGTGAAAATTTAATAAGTAGGGTTTATCTCCCTCTTATTATTAGTAGAAGCAATCGCCCTTTCATACGGGATAAAATTGAGGCTATATAGTCGTATAATTACACGCCTATATAGCCTTTTTCCTATTTAATAAATTTTAATAAAATTTAATTTTATTAAATCAAATTATGTGCTACACTATTTTTAATTAAATATTCTAAAAATAAAAGAAGGAGGAGCGACTATGATTGAAAATTATTTTCTTTTCATCATTATGTCTATTTGTCTTATTATTTTACCTGGTCCTGATACTGCAATGGCTACGAAAAACACATTAGTTGCTGGTAAGGTAGGCGGGGTGAAAACAGTGTTCGGTACATGTGTTGCACTATTGATTCATACTTTAGCAGCAGTAATCGGACTTTCCGCACTTATTGTAAAGTCAGCTCTTTTATTTTCTATTTTCAAGTACGTTGGAGCTCTATATTTAATTTATATTGGTATTAAAGCCCTTTTAGCAGTAAGAAATAAAGAAGGCGTCAATACGAACGATATATCTTTGAATAACGCAAACGAGCATACTTCTTGCTTTCGCCAAGGGTTTCTTACAAATTTATTAAACCCTAAAATCGCAGTCTTCTTTTTAACATTTTTACCGCAATTTTTAAATCCAAATCATAATACGTTTATCCAACTTCTTATAATGGGCCTTACTTACCTAGTTTTAACAGTTATTTGGTTCGCTTTTTATATATTTTTAATTGATAAAATTAGTGCTTTTATGAAAAAACCGAAGACACAACGTTATATTCAAGGGTTAACGGGAATTGTCTTAATTGGTTTTGGTATTAAACTAGCTTTTGAAAAAAGCAATTAACAAGAAGAAAACCACCACTATTCATAGTGGTGGTTTTCTTTTAACAACTGATTTGGCTGTCTACTTTATATTAAAACCAGCGCTCAGTTACAACTTTTTTACGTGTATAGAATTGAACGCCATCTGTACCATTTGTACCTAAATCACCAAAGAATGAAGCTTTATTTCCTGCGAATGCGAAGAATGCCATTGGTGCTGGAACGTTTACGTTTACACCGATCATACCCGCATCGATGTTATCACGGAACGTTTGTGCATGTTTACCGTTTGACGTATAAATAACTGCACCATTTGCAAATTTAGATTGATTTGTTAGTTTAATACCTTCTTCTAAATCTTTAACTCGTACAATGCTTAATACTGGAGCAAAAATCTCATCTTGCCAAATTTTCATTTCTTGATTTACACCGTCAAAGATTGTCGCACCTACAAAGTAACCGTCTCCAACTTCTTCCTTAATTTTACGGCCATCTACTAATAAAGTAGCTCCATCTGCTACACCACTGTTAATATAGCCTAATACGCGTTCTTTATGAGACTCACGAATTAATGGTCCAACATAATTATCTTCGTGGAAACCGTCACCTACTTTTAACTTCTTCGTCTCTGCTACTAGTACGTTGATGAACTCATCTGCAATTTCATCAACTACTGCTACTACTGAACATGCCATGCAGCGCTCTCCACTACTTGCAAATGCAGATCCAATTACACCTTGTACCGTTTTCTCAAGATTGCAATCTGGCATAACAATCGCATGGTTTTTCGCACCAGCTAACGCTTGTACACGTTTCCCATGTTTCGTACCTGTTTCATATACGTAACGAGCTACCGGCTCAGAACCAACGAACGAAACAGCTTGAATATCTTTATTTTCTAAAATGCTATTTACAACATCTTTTCCGCCTTGTACTAAATTTAATACTCCTTTTGGAAAACCAGCTTCATAGAATAACTCTACAAGTCGCTCTGCTAAAAGCGGCGTTCTTTCAGATGTTTTTAATACGAATGTATTACCACAAGCAATTGCAAGCGGGAACATCCATAATGGAATCATCATCGGGAAGTTAAACGGCGTAATTCCAGCAACAACTCCAATTGGGTAGCGCCAAATTGATCCATCAATGCCGCTAGCAATATTCGGAAGTGCTTGTCCCATCATTAAATTTGGAGTAGATGTTGCAAGTTCTACTGCCTCAATACCACGTTGTACTTCACCAGTTGCATCCGTTAATGTTTTACCATTTTCAAGCGTAATGATTTTTGCAAGTTCTTCTTTGTTTTCTTGTAAAAGCTGTAAATATTTATACAATTGTCTTGAACGATTCGGAACCGGTACTTTAGACCACGTTTCGTATGCTGCTTTTGCCGCTTCAACAGCTTTTTCAACATCTTCTTTCGGAGATAGCGGAACGTAAGCGATAATTTTTCCAGTCGCTGGATTCGGAACTGCTTCTACTTCTGTACCAGTAGATTCTACCCACTCACCATTAATATGATTTTTTACTCGTTTAATTTCAGTTGTAATCATTGTATTCTCTCCTTTGTATAATTTATTTTTGATTAGAAATTAATTGCTCGCTAACTTTCTTATATAAGGCAGCCATATCGTTTTCTCCATATCCAGCTTGACTCGCTTCGTCATATACGTTTAATAACATTTCACTTACTGGTAAATGGAGTTCGCTTTCCTTAGCTAAGTCAACTGCAAACCCTAAATCTTTCTTTAATAAATTCACAGTAAATCCTGGCTCGTAGTTTTCGAGTGCTATAAAACTTTTATAATTACGTTCATAAATTCTACTTTGACCGTAACTTACATTTAAAATATCAAACATTTTATCTAAATCCATATTGTTCTTTTTCGCTAATGTTAAAGCTTCACTCACACCAGCTGTATAAAAACCAATTAATAGGTTATTAATTAATTTAACTGTTGTCCCACTATCAATTTGCTCACTAACATGGAAAATGTTCGCACCTAGTACACCCATGATAGATTGCGTTTTCTCATATACCTCTTTTGATCCACCAACCATAAATGTTAATGTACGGTTTTCAGCTCCAATCACCCCACCACTAACAGGTGCTGCTAAAAAGTCTACTTTCTTTTCCTTTGCAGCTTCCTCTAACTGTTTGTTTAACTGTGGAGATACAGTACTTGTATCAATTAAAACTACATTCGAGTGACTATTTTCAAATAATCCTTCTTCGCCAAAATATACCGCTTCAACAGCGCGAGGTGAAGGTAAACTTGTAAAAATTACATCGCATGTTTCTGCTAGTTTTGAAATTGATAAGCCGATAATTCCGCCTTCTTTTTCAAAAGAAGCTTCAGCATTTTTATTTAAATCCACACCATATACTGTGTAACTTGATTTAACTAAATTTTTAGACATCGGAAGACCCATGTTACCTAAACCGATAAAACCAATCTTTTTCATATCGCTTTCCTCCTATTTACACAATATACTTTCCGCGATTTATAATAGCTTTCGCAATTTCTCTCTTTTTTGTAAATACGTTCGTGTATAAAGGCACTAGTAATTGACGAATTTCAGTTAAAATCACGTGTCTATCTTGTTCTTCTGTAATAGCCGCGGAAAGTATAGAAATCACTGCTTCTTCTACTTTGCGATAGCCTTCTTCACAAATAACGTCAGTTATCATTTGTTTCGTACGCTCTTTTTCTGCACCATTTTTACTAATTGCTTTACTCGTACGTAAAAATGCTGATTCCATGACGTACACGTCCGTTAACATATTTGATAATACACGTGAATATTCTTGCTCTTGATCAATTTTTAAACCTGGAGTTTTAGAGAGCGTTTTCAAAGATTGTTTCAACAATTTTTTCGCTAATAAAATGTAACGATGGTTTCTTTCGACATTTTCTACATCAATCTCTATTTCAGTATCTTCAATTTGTTCCATTTGTTTCATTAACATTTTAGCAACTGTTAATCTATTAATTTCGTTCGTCCCTTCAAAAATACGACTAATTCTAGCATCACGGTATAATCGTTCTACTTCATACTCTTGCATATAACCGTAACCACCATGAATTTGTACAGCTTCATCTACGATATGACCAAGTGTTTCAGAAGCATTTACTTTATTCAGTGCACATTCAATAGCAAATTGAGACATTTGCTTCATAAGATCCTCATCACTCTCATGAATTGCTTCATCAATTACACCTGCTGTACGATAAGCTGCACTTTCTGCTCCATATGTAGCAATGATCATATTTGCAATTTTCTCTTGAATCATCGTAAAGTCTACTAATTCCGTTTGGAACTGTTTGCGTTCTTTTCCGTATTGAACGGACAATCCAATTGCTTGCTTTGCTGTTCCAATATTTCCAAAGGCAAGTTTTAATCTAGCGAAGTTAAGAATATTAAGAGCTACGTGATGCCCTTTCCCAACTTCCCCTAAAACATTTTCAGCAGGTATGACAACATCTTCTAAAATAAGAGTCGCTGTTGAAGAGCCTTTAATCCCCATTTTCTTTTCTTCTAGTCCAATGGATACGCCTTCACATGTTCTTTCGACAATAAACGCTGTCATTCCTTTATTTGTCTTCGCAAAAACAACGTATACATCTGCCATATGAGCATTTGTAATCCACTGCTTCTCACCATTTAACTTCCAAGCAGTTCCATCTTCATTTAATACTGCGCTCGTTTTTGCGCTTAATACATCAGAACCGGCATTTGGCTCAGTTAAAGCATAAGCCCCAACCCATTCTCCTGATGCAATTTTCGGCAAATATTTTTCTTTTTGTTCTTTCGTTCCGTAATATATGTAAGGCAATGTACCTACACCAGCGTGTATATTAAATGAAACGCTAAATGCACCAGCGTATCCCATTTTTTCTGCTACAAGCCCTGAAACTGCCTTTCCTAATTCGAATCCGCCATATTCTTCTGGGACTTCGATACTTAATAATCCAAGTTCTCCAGCTTTCTCAAACAATTGACGAGAAACTTTATAGTTATGTTGTTCAATATTCTCCATTTGTGGAACAATTTCTTGTTTAACGAATTGTTCTGTCGTTTTTGCGATTAAATCTTCATCTCCTGAAAAATCTTCTGGCGTAAAGAAAGCATGATTCACATCTTTATTAAGTGAAAAAAATTCATCCCACGGTAACTTCGTTTTCTCCATCTGAATCCCCCTATCATTTCGGCCTTACTTGCTACTACATATGCTCGTCTACGATGAGTGGAATATCTTATTTTTGAAAACAGAAGGCGATGAATTTTCACATCAAGCAGTTTATTTTGCCAAAGATGTACTCTCATCGCCTTAGTTGTTTTATCTATTGATCTTCTGATAATACTGTTTTTGCAATTCCAGTATCTAATTCTTCAAAGTCATGATATGAAATTGTTTCATATAACTCACTTCTCGTTTGCATATTTGAAAGTGCATCTTTTTGAGAACCAGTTTCCTTAATTAAAGTAAACACATTCTCATACGCTTTCGCTGCAACACGAAGTGAAGTTACAGGGTAAATAACCATTTGGAAGCCCATATTCGCAAATTCCTCTGCACTATAATACGGCGTTTTCCCAAACTCAGTCATGTTGGCAAGTAAAGGTGCATTTACTTTACTATTAAATAGACGGAACTCTTCTTCTGATTGAAGCGCTTCTGGGAATATTGCATCTGCACCTGCTTTTACATAGGCGTTTGCTCTTTCAATTGCTTCATCCAAGCCCTCTACACCGCGAGCATCTGTGCGCGCTACAATATATAAGCTCGGTGCAACTTCTTTGATCGCTTTAATCTTTTGAACTAATTCTTCTGTCGTAACGAGTTTTTTACCATTTAAATGTCCACATTTTTTTGGT
The DNA here is from genome assembly GCF_022663305.1 of Bacillus cereus group sp. BfR-BA-01408. Taxonomy (NCBI): domain Bacteria; kingdom Bacillati; phylum Bacillota; class Bacilli; order Caryophanales; family Bacillaceae; genus Bacillus; species Bacillus cereus group sp. BfR-BA-01408. The sequence continues at coordinate 39,896 of NZ_JAKUFF010000032.1, forward strand.
AATTGTTGATCTTCAATTTGAACAGCTGCTACTTTCGCTTCCACCATTTCTACTGCTGTTCTCGCTACATTTAGGACACCACCGAATCCAGTATCAATATCAACAAGAACTGGTAAGTCTGTAGCTCTTACTAGATCCCTCGCTCGCTCTGCTACTTCAGTAGAAGTCACGATTCCTAAATCAGGTAGCCCTTTACTTGCAGTATAAGCTGCTCCTGATAAATAAAGAGCTGAAAAACCTGTATTTTTCGCAACAAGAGCTGCCATTGCGTCATGAGCACCTGGAATTTGCAAAATTTCATTTGCTTCTACTAAAGCTCGGAAGCGATTCGCAAGCTCCTCTTGTGTTGACTGTTTATTCACAACCCAAGCCATTCTAAATTCCCCCTATTATTAAATTAAGAATAGATCTACAAATTCATTTACATTCATATTTTCTAGTTTCTCTTCATTTAAACAAGCTTCATGAATTTGTTCTTGTTGCTTACTAGAATAATGACCTGCCATATTTGCAGTGAATTTTTGAACAACTTTTGGAATTGCTTCGTCTCTACGGAAACGGTGACCAAGTGGATATTCACATTCCACATTTTCTGTTACAGTTCCATCTTTGAAATGAACTTGAACAGCGTTGGCGATTGAGCGCTTGTTCGGGTCAAGGTAATCTAAACTGTACTGTTTATTTTCAACAACAACCATCTTATTACGTAATTCATCTACACGTGGATCATTTGCTACTGCATCCTCATAATCATCCGCAACGATATCTCCTTTTAATAAACCAATTGCCGTAATGTATTGTAAGCAGTGATCACGATCAGCCGGGTTATTTAATGGACCTTCTTTATCAATAATACGAATTGCTGATTCATGAGTTGTAATTGTAATACGGTCAATTTCATCTAATCTTTCTTTAATTTCTGGATGTAATTTCACAGCACATTCTGCAGCTGTTTGTGCATGGAATTCTGCAGGATATGAAACTTTAAATAATACATTTTCCATTACATATGACTCTAGTGGTCTTGCTAATTTTAATTCTTGTTTATTAAATAATACATCTTGGAATCCCCAGCCCGGTGCAGATAATGCTGTCGGATAACCCATTTCACCTTTTAAGGCAGTCATTGCAAGATGAACACCGCGGCTCGTTGCATCACCTGCTGCCCATGATTTACGTGAGCCTGTATTTGGAGCATGACGATATGTACGAAGACTAGAATTATCAATCCATGCATGTGATAATGCATTAAAGATTTCTTCACGTGTTCCGCCAAGCATTTTTGCAACTACTGCAGTTGTTGCTACTTTTACATATAATACGTGGTCAAGACCAACTCTGTTTAAGCTGTTTTCTAAAGCAAGTACACCTTGAATTTCATGTGCTTTAATCATCATTTCTAATACTTCACGTACTTTTAACGGTTCTTTTCCTTCTGAAATACGAACACGGCTAATATAATCTGCCACAGCTAAAATTCCGCCTAGGTTATCAGATGGATGTCCCCACTCTGCTGCAAGCCAAGTATCGTTATAGTCTAACCAACGGATCATACAGCCGATATTAAATGCACCTTTCACAGGATCAAGTACATATGACGTACCTGGTACACGTGTACCATTTGGCACGATTGTTCCTGGTACAACTGGTCCTAATAATTTCGTACATTCTGGATATTGTAATGCTAAAATTCCGCATCCCAGTGTATCAAGTAATACGTAACGAGCAGTACTAAATGCTTCTGCACTTGTTACCTCTTTATTTAATACATAATCGGTAATCTCTTCTAATAATGCATCTTTTTGTTTAATTTCATTTGTTTTAATCATGCTATCCTTCCCTTTCTGTCGAAAATTCGTTATTATTAAGGATGGGTGTCGGTCAAACACCCATCTGGCGGGCGGCGCTAACAACTCCCCAGTTGTTCTTATTTACTAAGCACATGTCGCTCGCCAATATAATTTACACGTGGACGGAACAAACGATTGTTCGCATGTTGCTCAATAACGTGTGCACAAAGCCCTACTGTTCTAGAGCTAAAGAAGATTGGTGTGTACAGTTGAATTGGAATACCAAGCATCCAATATACTGGAGCTGCGTAATAATCAAGGTTTGGATAAATTCCTTTTTCCTTCTCCATAATCTTTTCTCCAGCTTCACACATCTCATACAGTGTATAATCACCCTTCACATCACATAACTGCTTTAAAGCTTCCTTCATCATCAATGCTCTTGGATCCATCTTCTTCATGTATACACGATGTCCAAAGCCCATAATTTTTTCTTTGTTATATAGTTTCTTCTGTAATAACTCTTCAAACTTTTCAACATTACCAGCTTCTAAAAGCATGTACATAACCGCTTCGTTCGCACCGCCATGTAAGCTACCTTTTAAAGATGCAACCGCACCTGTTAAAGCACCATATAAGTCGGATTGCGTAGACGCAATAACGCGCGCTGTAAATGTAGAGTTTGGCATTTCATGTTCACTATATAAAACAAGGGAACGATCAAAAATCTTCTCCTCAAGTTCAGTTGGTTTTTTACCTGTTAACATATAGAAGAAATTCGCGCTATATGATAATTCCTTAAGTGGTTCGATTGGCTCTTCATTATTTAAAATATGATAACTATTCGCTACAATGTTTGGTACTTTACTCAATAATTTGTATCCGCGGCTTTTGTTTACTTCTAACGAGCGATTTTCAATATCATTATCGTAACCAGCTAATGCGGACACACCTGTACGCAATCCATCCATAGGGTGTGTTTCTTTCGGTAATGCCTTTAATACGTTAAATACACCTTCTGGTACCGCGTATTCTTCTTTTAATTTCTTTTCAAGTTTTGCTTTTTCATCCTCATTTGGTAGATGTTCTTCCAATAAAAGGTGCACAATGTCTAAATACTCTTTTGTTTTTGAGAGTTCGATTAAATCATACCCTTGAATTACAATTTCACCTTTTACTGTGTCAAGAAACGAAATCTTCGTCTCCGCTGCCACTATACCATCTAATCCCGGGGAAAATTTTTCTTCAGCTTTCATCATTATTTCCTCCAATCCTAATAGATCTTCGTGCACATAACTGTAAGCCTTTACAATATTGCGAAACTACATTTCTATTTCAATGTATCAGAGTTTTTAGAAGATTTCAATTTATTTTATAATGATAAGTTTCCTATACTTTTACCGATGTAACAATACAGTTTTTCAACAATAATTTTCATATTTTATAAAGAAAGGACAGACTTCTCTTTATTTATCTTTAAAACAAAATATAAAGTTGATTCATATAATCCCATTAAATATGTATCTACTTTGCAATTGCTTTTACTAAATAAAAAAGCGAGCTGTATTCATATACAGCTCGCTTTTCGCATTATATTTATTTCACTATTCTCTAAATATAATTTCCATATATAATTTATTTATTTTTAATAAAGTTATTATTTTACGTAATTAAATTAAATTTCTTCCATTTCCTCATGATAACCTACAACTAAATCATAGTTTTGAAAGTACCAAAGATCATCAACATCTACAAAAAATAGAATGCCTTCCTTCTCAACTGACACGATTTCCCCATCTGGTTGCTCTGCAACAATCTCTAAAGATATACGTAATTCTTCTTTAAACCATTGTAGAGCTTTATCATCAATTGAAATTTTCATCTTTGTTCCTCCAGTTTACGCAAATTCTTTTTTACTTAATCGTTGTTTTACAAGAACGACAAAAATAATTAAAGCAATTAACCCTGAAATTGCACTACCCGCAAATAAAATACGGTAACCAAACATTTGCGAAACAACTCCAAGTAAAATCGCACCCAATCCAATTCCTAAATCAAATGCAGTAAAAAATGAAGCGTTAGCAACTCCTCTTTTACTCGGGTCAACAATTGTAAGCATCGCCGCTTGCAAAGCTGGTTGTGCTGAGCCAAATCCAATACCGTATAATATTGCTGCAATCATTACACCCGTCAAACCATTTGAAAGAGTTAATACAACGATAGCTAAAATAGTAATGCATAATGCTGGGAGTATGATGAATACTTCTCCAAATTTATCTAATAGTTTCCCTGAAATTGGCCTTACAATTGTTAAAGCAATTGCATACACAAGAAAGAATGTCCCAGGATTCACATCAATTGACGATGCAAATAGCGGTAAAAACGTCGTAATCCCTCCATATGCAAATGATAAAAAAAATACAACTATCGTAATGGATAGTACGGATTTTTCAAACAGTTGCATTTTCCCTTTTTCTTTTTGTGGTGTGAATGGCATTTTCGTCATTAATGATAATAAGACTGCCATAATGGATAAAAGAGTTGCTAATAAGAAAAGGCCGTGAAATGAATAATTTTGTACAACCAATAATCCAATCATTGGGCCGATTGCCATTGCAATCGTCATAGCCATCCCATACCAACCCATACCTTCGCCACGGCGTGAATCTGGAATAATATCAGTTATCGCTGTTCCAATAGCTGTTGTAGAAACAGCCCATGTTACTCCGTGAATAACACGTAAAATAGCTAAAAGGATAATAGTCGTCGCTAAATTATAAGAGTACATCGTTAACCCAAAAAAGATGAGCCCGAAAATAGTAAAGGATCTTCTACCATATTGATCCAACATCCCTCCAATAATCGGTCTTATTACAACCGCCGCTATTGTAAACATTCCCATCATAAGTCCGACTTGTGATTCATTGCCACCTATCTCTTTAATAAAAAGTGGGAGCGTTGGAACAAGTAAATAAAACCCTGTAAATAAAAATAACATTGCGAAAGTCATTTGAATAAATGATTTCGTCCATAATCGTTCCATTCATATTCCTCCATAAACACGTAAGTTATTGCAATTAACACCTCCATTTTACAGTTTCTTCGTTCCTTTTCCGTCCGTAAATAGACGTATCTTTTTATAATAAATGGTCCAAAATCAATTTAAATTGGTCTTACAACTTTATACGTATGTTTTAGCCTAAAGTCCCATTTATTTGTACCTTTATATGTGTGAAAAGAATATACTACTTTATTATCGCAATTTAGGAGTGATTATGTTATGTGGATCTCTTCAAGAGTAACAGCCGTCGTTCCCTCGACTCCTGGGATACACGTTCCAGCCATTCATACAGCTAGTTCCGATGTAGGAATTGAACTTCCTGCAACTTGGCAACAATATCAAATTCCAGGTCAAATTACTCCCTCATTTTGGCATCATGGCGCACATCCAAGTAGTACCACCTTTCAAAGCCACGCTTATCCTCCGTTACCCCAGTCTCAAATTTTTTATCATTTTCCTTCAATTTATTTTCAAAACTTCTATGGTACTTTTAATATTTAAAATACATTGTCTCATAGTTACTGCATTTAAAAGAAAAAAGCACTTAAGATTGTAATTTTTACAAATCTTAAGTGCTTTTTAATATTTTTTATAAAATTTTCTTATTGTCCATTATTAGCAGGGGCCTCTCCTGCATTACCGCCAGTATTTGGTTCTGTGGTCGCTGGTGGAGTCGTATTTCCTTGGCCTCCTCCGTTATTCGCTGGAGGTGTCGTATTTCCTTGGCCTCCTCCGTTATTTGCTGGAGGTGTCGTATTTCCTTGACCTCCCCCGTTATTTGCTGGAGGTGTCGTATTTCCTTGACCTCCTCCGTTATTCGCTGGAGGTGTCGTATTTCCTTGGCCTCCTCCGTTATTTGCTGGAGGTGTTGTATTTCCTTGGCCATTTCCATTATTTTGTTCATTTTGTTT